>JBJFAQ010000084.1:0-5858 GCA_051887995.1 Eubacteriales bacterium | reverse complement strand
ATACTGCTCTCCGACGAGATAACCGTGGTCTTTGCAGACGGAATATGTGGGAGAAAGCGTATAGTAAGGCAGTCTGTAATTTTCCGCAATCTTGCGGACAAGGGTTGCAGCCGCTTTCCAGTCGGGCAGTTTTTCGCCGAGAAAAGCATGGAACACCGTTCCTGAGGTGTAAAGCGTCTGGAGCTCGTCCTGAATGTCAAGCGCCGAGAAAATATCTTCCGTGTAACCGACGGGAAGGTGCGAACTGTTCGTATAATAAGGAGTATTGCCCTTTTCGCTTGCCGTTATGATATCGGGATATCTCTTTACGTCGTGCTTTGCAAGACGGTATGTTGTGGATTCCGCGGGCGTAGCTTCAAGGTTATAGAGGTCGCCGTACTGCTCCTGATAGTCGGAAAGGCGCTCTCTCATGTGGTTGAGGACCTCTTTTGCAAACTCCTGGGTTTCCTTATGAGTAAGATCGGCGTGCAACCACTTTGCATTAAGTCCTACCTCGTTCATACCGATAAGACCTATCGTTGAGAAGTGATTGTCGAAAGTGCCGAGATATCTCTTGGTATAAGGATAAAGTCCCTCGTTGAGAAGTCTTGTGATAACTGTTCTCTTTATTTTGAGCGAACGCGCGGCAATGTCCATCATATGGTCGAGGCGTTTATAAAAGTCTTCCTTGTCGGATGCGAGATAAGCGATTCTCGGCATATTTATCGTAACGACGCCGACAGAACCGGTACTCTCTCCGCTTCCGAAGAAGCCACCTGACTTTTTGCGAAGCTCGCGGAGGTCAAGACGAAGGCGACAGCACATACTGCGGACATCGCTCGGCTCCATATCGCTGTTCACGTAGTTAGAGAAATACGGTGTTCCGTATTTTGCAGTCATTTCAAAGAGAAGCTTGTTGTTTTCGGTGTCGGACCAGTCAAAATCACGTGTGATGGAATACGTCGGGATAGGATACTGGAAGCCTCTGCCGTTTGCGTCGCCCTCTATCATTGTTTCGATAAAGGCGCGGTTGACCATATCCATCTCTTTTTTGCAGTCCTTGTACTTGAAATCAACTTCCTTGCCGCCGATTATGCAGTTCTGCTCTGCAAGGTCTGCCGGGACTGTCCAGTCGAGCGTGATATTCGAGAACGGTGCCTGAGTACCCCAGCGGCTGGGCGTATTTACGCCGTAAATAAAGGATTCTATGCACTTTTTGACCTGGTCATAGTCAAGATTGTCAGCCTTTACAAAAGGTGCGAGGTAGGTGTCAAACGAGGAAAATGCCTGAGCGCCCGCCCACTCATTCTGCATAATGCCGAGGAAGTTTACCATCTGGTTGCAAAGCGTTGAAAGATGCTTTGCGGGAGCTGAGGTTATCTTTCCGACAACCCCGCCGAGACCTTCTTTTATAAGCTGTCTTAACGACCAGCCCGCACAGTAACCGGTGAGCATTGAAAGGTCGTGCAGATGGATATCCGCGTTTCGGTGAGCATTGGAAATCTCATCGTCATATATCTCGGAAAGCCAGTAATTCGCCGTAATCGCGCCGGAGTTGCTGAGGATAAGTCCGCCGACAGAATAAGTTACGGTAGAGTTCTCCTTTACACGCCAGTCTGCCACCTTTACATAGTTATCCACTATCTCCTTATAGTCAAGGATCGTGGATTTCATATTTCTGAGCTTTTCTCTCTGACGGCGGTAGAGAATATACGCCTTTGCAACATCTGCGTACCCCGCCTGAACGAGCACGGCCTCAACACTGTCCTGTATATCTTCAACGGCAATAAGATCGTCTTTTATCTTACTGTCGAAATCCGCAGTAACCTTCAGGGCGAGAAAGTCGATTACGTTCTGATTATAATTCTTTTCAAGCGCTTCAAACGCCATTTTGATTGCGTTCCCGATCTTGTCAAGATCAAAGTCAACAACCTTGCCGTCTCTCTTTTTTACACGATACATAAAGCCGCATCCTCCGAAAATTTGTCTGTGCGGATATTATAGCATATGCCGTTAATTTTTGTCAACGTACAAACTTAACATATTTTCACTTTCCGATTTGTGCAATATACAACATATTGTGCCTGACTAAAAATTAAAGCCCTAAATATAGTGTTGTCAAAGTCCGCGTATCTGCGCCGTCGGAATAAGCTCCCGTGCCGCCTCAAGATACTGCTTCATGGTTTCCGCGGGCACGCCGTGCATATCATGCGATATAAGCTCTCCGGAATCGACAAAATTCTGGAGAAAATAATTTTTTTCTCCTTTTATCATTGCCGTGATGGCTCTGATATCCTCCTCGGTATGGAGTTCCGCGACGACGGTGGTGCGAAATTCATGTTCTATTCCGCTTTTTCGCAGTATTTCAATGCTTTCGCATATCCGTTCGGTATCATATCCCTGTCTTCCGACGGCGGCGGGATATTTTTCGGGTGATGCTTTAATATCGACCGCAATATAGTCTGCAAGTCTTTCATCTGCTATCTCGGCAAGCTTTTCGGGAAAACTGCCGTTGGTATCGAGCTTGACAAGAAATCCATGCTCATGTATTTTCCGCAGAAAATCTTTAATATCAGGCTGTAAAAGGGGTTCTCCGCCCGTGACAGCCACGCCGTCAAGCGTTCCCTTTCTTTTATCGAGAAAAGAGAAAAATTCGTCCTCTGTAATTCCATGCTCGTCCTTGGCTCCTATGACAAGCGGAGCGTTATGGCAGAAAGGGCATCTGAAATTGCACCCTGCGGTAAAAACGGTACAGGCGGTATGCCCCGGGAAATCGAGCAAGGTAAGTTTTTGAAGTCCCGCTATAACCATATCAGAACGCCCAGTTCCCTTCTCTGAATATCGGAACTTTCTTTCCGTCCCTTGTATATGCGGTGACGGAAAGGTCCTCCGATCCTATCATGAAATCCTCATGCATGATAGAGTCGTTAATGCCCATTTCATGGCATTGCTCCGGTGTGTATTTGTCGAAATCTCTGACGCATTCAAGAAAACCTCTGCCGAGCGCGAGATGACAGGACGCGTTTTCATCGAAAAGCGTGTTGCAGAACACAAGTCCGAGGTTGTTTATCGGCGAATCATAAGCGATGAGAGCACATTCTCCCAGATATGCCGCGCCTTCGTCCATTTCTATCATTTTGCGGAGAAGCTCCTCATTTTTCTCCGCTTTTACCTCGACCGCCTTGCCTTTTTCAAATCTGATGCTGAAATTTTCTATAAGCTGTCCGTTATAGGAAAGCGGCTTTGTCGAATATACGATTCCCTCCGCGGTATTTTTGTCCGGAGAGGTAAAGACTTCTTCCGACGGAATGTTCGGGTTGTAGAAATCGCCGAGCAGCGAGTATTCGCCGCCCCCGGCAAATTTTCCTTCTTTTATAAGCCCTACGCTGAAGTCTGTTCCGTTTGACGACTTGTATTCAAGCCTTTCAATCCCGAGAGAATTGAGGTACTCACAGCGCTTGTCAAGCTCAGCGTTGTGCTTTTTCCAGTTTTCAATCGGATCGCCCAAAGCTCTTGACGCAGAAAGTATCGCCTCCCAAAGCTTTTCTTCGGCGGCCGACGCGCGAAGCTCGGGAAACAGCTTCTTTGCCCATTCCCTGCCGGGAACGGCGGCTATACACCACTGATAGCGGTTGTCCATTTTATCGCTGTACTTCTTTATGACCTTTTTTCTTGAAGCCAGCGCCCTTCCGTACTTTTCCTGGTCTATGCCCTTAAGTCCATCCGGGTCATCGGACAAAAGGTGAATGCGGCAAGGAAGCGTCTCAAGCTGATGACGCAGCTTTTCCTCCTCCCATTTTTCAACCTTGCCGAGCGTTTTTTCCGACTCGTATTCTACCTTGAGTTTTTCAAGCGGCTGATAGGAAAAATTAACCGTGACTTTGCCCGCTCCCGCCTTATAACACTCTTCGGTCAGCATAGATACAAACTCGGGCTGGTCAAGTCCTGCGTTTATTATAACCTCCTGACCTTTTCTTACGTTTATACCCATTACTGCTATTAGTTTTGCATATTTTTTGAGAACTGTTTTTTTCATTTATTTTATCTCCTCATTAAAAAATTTCAGAATCCTTTCACGCTCGGCGGATATGCACCCCTGTATCATTTCGTCCGTTCCTCCGCACTTTGCTCCGAGCGCTTCTTTAATGCGCATGGCATAGGCTTTCATATTGCCATTTCTGCTCCCGCAGACAAAAGAAAATGTGCCTCCAGAGCCTTCTTTCGGCGTAAAAACCGCGCAGACGCCTCCACATTTGGGCACACCCTCGTTCATAATGCGAATAAGGTCAAGATTTGAAAGCTCCTTTTCAAAAAGGCAAAGATTTCCGTCAGTCGGCTCGATCTGCGACATTTTAAGAGCAAACAGCTCGCTTCGGAGCGCCCGATTTTTTGATTTTACGTCATCAAGCTCCGCCGATAAGCGCCGAAACGCATCTCCTAGCCCGTTTTGCTTTACCGAGAGGGCTTGCGCCGCCTCCGCTATCATGTGATATCTCCTATTATAGTCATCAAGCGCGTCAAAACCGCATAAAAAGTGTATTCGGGTGCCGCCCTTGTTTTTTTCGGTGCCGAGCAGCTTTATAATGCCTATTTCGCCCGTTCTTGAAACGTGCGGGGCACAGCATGCGCAGCAGTCGTATCCCTCTATTGTCACGATACGCACATTTTCCGAAAGATTCAGCTTGCTTCGATAGCTCATTTTTACCAGTCTTTCCGGCGTCGGATATTCGCAGATAACCGAAACGTTTTCGGTGACTGCTCGGTTTGCGAGCAGCTCTATCTTCTGAACATCGCTGTCTGTCAGGATACCGTTAAAATCAATCGAGATGTCCTCATGCCCCATATGGAACCCGATATTGTCATATCCGAAATTTTTATGAATAAGCCCTGACAGGATATGTTCACCGGAATGGCTCTGCATGCGGCGAAACCTCTGCTCGAAATCGAGTACGCAATGCACGTTCTCGCCGACCCTAAGAGGGCTGTCTGCCGTATGATGTATAATCCCGTCATGTATCTTGGCGTCTGACACAAACGCGCTCTCTATTCTTCCGGTATCTGCCGCCTGACCGCCGCCTTCCGGGAAAAACGCTGTTCTGTCAAGAACAACGTCATATAAATCACCGTTTTTCTCACATTTTAAAACTTTTGCATCAAATTCTTTCATGTGACTGTCCGCCTCATATAGGCGGACAGTCACTTTGCCCGAAACATCTTTATCCATATTATCTTAAACCCTCAAAAGCCCGCTTTTTTCCTTTGCAATCTTATACAGTTCTTCGGCGGCGATTCTGGTCTTTGCAACCACCCCTTCTTTTTCGGGAAAGCAGTAATATAAGCAGTTCTTATCCCCGATACAAATAACGTCGCCTATCTCATACCAGTAATAGTCCGAATAGAGTCCGTATGAGGCAAGCGGCTTCTGGAAATAATCAAGCTTTCCGTCACAGCCGGTAAGGTGAAAGCCGCTTTCGTCATGCGTAAGATGCCCTTTTCCCACCATGTAAATTGCCTTATAGTCAACCATTATTCCAATTTTTACATCTGTGTCAAGCCGATACGTGCCGTTTTCGATTTCGCTTCTGACACAGCGACGCTGCCATTTATACCAGTTCGGAATGTGCTCAAACTCCGTGTTTCCGTCTTCGGCTTCGAGCTTTCCGAAACGATTAAGAAGATACCGTTTTCCGCATCCGCGGCAGAAAACAGAGCTGTTTTCTCCTTTCATCTTTCCCTCTTCCCCGCAGGAAGCGCATCGGAAAAGTATTCTTTCAAGTCCGTCCGCGCGGAACGGCTCGTCTATTGCAACGCCGTTTTTCTGCTGCCATTCAAAATGGTCAAAGGTAAAGGCAGCATCGAGCTTTTTTTCAAGCGTTTCC
>JBJFAQ010000083.1:0-5861 GCA_051887995.1 Eubacteriales bacterium | reverse complement strand
CGATACCGATAAGATGGAAGCCGTTATCGACGACGCGCTCATTCTTATCACAGATAAGAAGATTTCCAATATTCAGGACATTCTCCCTCTGCTTGAGCAGGTGCTTCAGGCAGGCAAGAAGCTCGTAATCATTGCCGAGGATGTTGAGGGCGACGCTCTTACAAACCTTGTGCTCAACAAGCTCCGCGGCGTATTTGTCTGCGTTGCGGTAAAGGCTCCGGGCTTTGGCGACAGAAGAAAAGAAATGCTTCGTGATATTGCGATTCTCACGGGCGGCGAGGTTATTTCGAGCGAGCTCGGTCTTGAGCTGAAGGACACTCAGCTTGTTCAGCTCGGCAGAGCAAGACAGGTAAAGGTTACGAAGGAGAACACCATCATCGTTGACGGTGCAGGCAACCCGGATGAGATAAAGAGCAGAGTTTCTCAGATCAGAGCCGCAATTGATAACACAACTTCCGACTTCGACCGTGAAAAGCTCCAGGAGAGACTTGCCAAGCTCGCAGGCGGCGTAGCAGTAATCAAGGTCGGTGCTGCAACAGAGGCGGAAATGAAGGAGAAGAAGCTCCGCATCGAGGACGCTCTCAACGCAACACGCGCTGCGGTTGAAGAGGGCATCGTTCCCGGCGGCGGAACTGCATATCTCAATGTTATTTCCGAGGTTGCAAAGCTCGTTGACACAACCGAGGGCGATGAAAAGACCGGTGTCAGAATCGTTGTAAAGGCACTCGAAGAGCCGGTACGTCAGATCGCGCTCAACGCAGGTCTTGACGGCGCTGTTGTTGTAAACGAAATCATGAACAGCGGCAAGAAGGGCTGGGGCTTCGACGCATATAACGAGCAGTATGTTGATATGATAAGCACAGGTATCGTCGATCCTACAAAGGTAACGAGAAGCGCGCTCCAGAACGCCGCTTCCATTGCAAGCGTTGTTCTTACAACTGAGGCAGTTGTTGCCGATCAGAAGGAAGAAGCACCCGCTGCAGCCGCAGCACCCGCTGCGGGCGGCATGGGCGGAATGTACTGATAAAGCCTAAAAAATAAACAAGCAGCAGACTGCGGCATCGCCGCAGTCTGCTGCTTCGGTTTTGTGAAAAACTGCCGGCAATGTAAAAGTTTTAGCTTGCCTTTTGGGGAGCCGGCGAGGGCAGGGGCGCGTGCCTCGGTCGTCCGCCGCGGGCGAAACTCTCTATCGGCGCTTTCTTTTTTCAAAGCTTTTTTCTTTGCGGCTTTATCTGCAAAAAAGCGGGTGTGAAATTTGTGTAATTTCACATCGTGTTGCAAAACTCCCCTAATTTTATGGTAAGGGCAGAATGAGGAAGGAAAAATTCAAATCCGGACATGAATAACCAAAGATACGGTTAAATCCTGTCCGGATTTATCATATAATTATGTGAACGGTACTTTTTTATGCATAATACTGCCTCTTGAAGTGCTTTATATGCATAAATGTCTGAATTTTTTCGATTTGTTCAAAAATAAATGTAAATTTTTTTATTTTTATCGATAAAACAGTAGATTTTTTTCTGTAAATGTAGTATAATCAAGTATCAGTATGTGTTTCTGCGCCTTTTTTTGCGCGTCTGCAACGCATACAATACATTGTTATTTTTTTAACAAAAAGATGGGGGTATCCAAAAATGAAAAAGAAATTGACCACGGTCGAATTTCGTGGCACAAAAGAGCAGGAAGAAAAACTGCTTGCCGTTATTGCAAAATATGACGGCGTAAAGGGTGCCATGATGCCGATCCTTCAGGGCGCACAGGAGATTTACGGTTATCTTCCGATAGAAGTTCAGAAGATTATTTCCGAAAAGACCGGCGTTTCCCTTGAAGAAATTTTCGGTATTGTGTCATTTTATGCGCAGTTCAAGCTGAATCCCGACGGAGATGTCGCTATTGCCGTCTGCCTCGGAACAGCTTGCTATGTCAAAGGCTCGGGTGCTATTCTTGACGAAATCTCAAAGCAGCTCAACCTGCCGGTCGGAAGCACTTCGCCCGACAAGAAGTATTCGCTTGAGGCAACAAGATGCATCGGCGCATGCGGTCTTGCTCCGGTACTTACGGTAAACGGCGATGTATACGGACGTCTTACGACTGCCGATGTCAAGGGTATTCTCGAAAAATATCAGTAAAAAAAGCAACCGAAAGGCTGATACATTATATGAAGATATCAAGGATTGCCGAAATACTCGATGCAAAGGTTCTTGCCTGTCCCGAACTCGTTGACTCTGAGGTCTGCTCCGCATGCGGAAGCGATATGATGAGCGATGTTCTGGCTTTTGTCAAGGATCAGGCGGTGCTGCTTACCGGACTTGTGAATACTCAGGTTATCAGAACCGCTGAAATGATGGATATGCGCTGTGTTGTTTTTGTCCGTTCAAAGGTTCCGGGTCCCGATATACTGGAGCTTGCGGAAAAGTGCGAGATTGTTGTGCTTGCCGCAAACAAACGTATGTATGAGGCGTGCGGACTTCTTTATACAAACGGTCTTATCGGCACGAACACAAAGGAAAGCGCAGACCTATGAGTGAACCCTTAGTATTTAATTTCGATGTTGACGGAGAAAATTTTACCTCCGCGGGCGAAGCTTCGGTCACAATGAAAAAGAACCTCCGTATGCTCGGAATAAAGCCGGATATCATACGGAGAGTTGCCATTGCCATGTATGAGGGCGAAATCAACATGGTTATACACGCGGGCGGCGGCAAAGCGGTCGTCACGGTATACCCCGAACGGATTGAGATTGTTCTTGATGACAACGGTCCCGGCATTGCGGACGTCGAGCTTGCAATGAAGGAAGGCTTTTCCACCGCACCGGAGAACATACGTTCTCTCGGCTTCGGCGCCGGAATGGGACTTCCGAACATGAAGAAAAACACCGATACCATGGTTATTGAATCGACTCTCGGGGTCGGAACAAAAATCACGATGACAGTAAATACATAAATTAAGAGGGGGTGTATTCGTTGGCACCATACAAGCACTCGGTATCCCTGAATGCAGAAAAATGCCGAGGATGCACACATTGCCTGAAGCACTGTCCTACGGAAGCCATAAGGATAAGAGACAGACGCGCGGTGATAAATCCCGAGCGCTGTATCGACTGCGGCGAATGCATACGTGTTTGCCCATATCAGGCGAAGAAATCCGTGTATGACAAATTGGCAGATATTCCGAAAAACAAGTGGAAGATAGCGCTTCCCGCGCCTTCGCTTTTCGGTCAGTTCGACAACCTCGACGATATTGACTATGTTCTTGAGGGACTGCTCAAATACGGCTTTGATGACGTATACGAGGTGGCTCGCGCCGCCGAACTTGTTTCAGACTACACGCGGCGTTTTATGAAAACGGCAAATACGCCTGTGATTTCATCCGCGTGTCCGGTCATCGCAAGGCTTTTGTCTCTCAGATATCCGCTGCTTGCAGATAAGCTCCTTCCGATACTGCCGCCTATGGAAATAGCGGCAAAAAACGCAAGAGAGGAAGCGCTTCGCGCACACCCCGAGCTTACCGATGACGATATATGTACGGTATTTATTTCTCCGTGCCCGGCAAAGGTGAGTTATGTCAAAAATCGAGAGGGCGGAAGAAAATCCTATGTTGATTTCGTCGTTTCGATGTCGGATATGTATTTTGAACTGCTCGGAGTTATGAAAAAAACTACCTCAGAGGCTCCCGTCTCAAGAACAGGTCTTATAGGACTAAGCTGGGCAAGCACGGGCGGTGAGGCAACCGCTATCTTCAACGAAAGGTATCTTGCCGCGGACGGAATTGAAAATGTTGTCCGCGTGCTTGAAGAAATCGACAACGGCTCCTATCCGGAGCTTGAATTTGTAGAACTTAACGCCTGTCCGGGCGGCTGTGTGGGCGGCGTTATGTCAATGGCGAATCCCTTTATTGCCAAGGCGAGGCTGAGAACTCTCAGACGGTATCTTCCTGTTTCGGGAAGTCATGCAGAGCCGGGTGAAAGCGTCCCGGACGATATTGTTGACACGTCTGATTTCGAGTATGCTCCCGCAACCTTCGGAGAAAGCTTCGGCGAGGCAATGAAACTGATGAGTGAAAGTGAAAAACTCAAAGCCAGACTGCCCGGAATCGACTGCGGCTCGTGCGGAGCGCCTACGTGCGCTGCATTTGCACAGGACGTTGTCAGAGGAAGCGCAGATATTTCGGAATGTATAGTTTTCATGAGGGAAGAACTCAAAAATCTTCATAAGACAAACGGCGGAGAAACAAAATGAACGTAAAAGAACTTGCAGAGCGCCTTGAGCTTACGCCGCTTGCGCTCCCATGCCCCGAAAAAGAAATCGGAGGCGCGTATGCCGGTGATCTTCTCAGCTGGGTAATGGGCAGGGCAAAAGAGGGAGACGTCTGGGCGACGATAATGACAAACATAAACGTTGTGGCGGTGGCGTCTCTTGTCGGAACTGCCGCGGCTGTCATCTGCGAGGACTGCGAGGTTTCGGAAGAGCTTGTCGAAAAGGCAAATTCCCAATCGGTCAATCTTCTTAGAACCGCTCTTCCCGTATATGAATTCTGCGTCCGGCTTTCGGAACTCATATGAATAAGTATTTTTACGATCTTCATATCCACTCGTGTCTCTCTCCGTGCGCCGACAACGATATGACCCCGGAAAACATCGCCGGAATGGCGGCGCTTTTGGGTCTTAATATAGTCGCACTTACCGACCATAACAGCACAAAGAACTGCCGCGCGTTTTTTTCGGCGGCAAAGCGTCATGGCATCGTTCCGGTCGCGGGCATGGAAATGACAACGGCAGAGGACGTACATATTGTCTGCCTTTTTCCGACGCTTGAGGCTGCCGAGGAGTTTGACGCCGAGTATCAGAAATATCGTGTCCTTTATAAAAACAGGACAGACATTTTCGGAGATCAGCTTATTATGGGAGAGGGAGACGAGCTTATTGGAACGGAAGAAAACCTTCTGCTCAATGCTTCGACCTTATCTATTTCCGATGCCGTCGGGATTCTTTCTGACTACGGGGCGGCAGTTTTTCCGGCACATATCGACCGCGAGGAGAACGGAATTATTTCAATGCTCGGCTCGCTTCCTGATTCTCCGCGATTTCGCTGCGTGGAATTTAATGATTCCGCAAATATACCGGAATACAAGGAAAAGCACGGACTTGACGATAGGCTGATACTGACGAATTCCGACGCTCATTACCTTTGGAATATAAATGAGGCGGAAAATTCCGTAATGCTGGAGGACGAGCCGTATAGCTCGGCGCACTTGCGCGGACAGCTTATATCGCTCATACGCGGAAAATGAAAGAACTTTCACTTAATATTCTCGATATAGCACAAAATTCCATAAAAGCAAAAGCCACTCTTGTTGAGATATTAGTTACCGAAAACAGTGAAAACCTGACCTTTGAAATTACAGACAACGGCTGCGGAATGACTGAAGAGTTCCTCAAAAATGTCACCGACCCGTTCACAACGACAAGAAAGACGAGAAAAGTCGGTCTTGGGCTTCCTTTTCTGAAAATGGAAGCGGAAATGACGGGCGGATCGTTTGAAATTCAGTCAAAAAGCGAAAAAGAGTACCCAGAGCACGGAACAAAAGTCAAGGCGAGCTTTGTTAAAAGCAGTATAGACTATATTCCGCTCGGTGACATCATTGGAACTGTGTGTACGCTTATACACGGCGCTGAAAATGTCGATTTTCTCTTTACTCACAGGACTGAAAAGGGAACTGTTTCGCTTTCCACACGAGAGATGCGTGAAATGCTCGGAGACGTACCGCTCGGTTCGCCTGAGGTCATCGCATGGGTGAGGGAATATCTCGAAGACGGCTATTTATCACTTTAGTTTTTTCAAAAAAATATAAATAAAGAA
>JBJFAQ010000082.1:0-5870 GCA_051887995.1 Eubacteriales bacterium | reverse complement strand
ATAACCGATGCAATTTCCGAGAGCTTCTGCTTTTTGCGTCTGAGAAGTGAAAGGAGCTGGCAGGCTGTGAGCTGTCCGTCGCCCGTTGTCGCAAAATCGCGGAAAATAATGTGTCCCGACTGCTCGCCGCCAAAGGAGTAGTCCTCAAGGAGCATTTCTTCAAGCACGAAACGGTCTCCGACCTTGGTTGCTACAAACTTAAGTCCGTTTGCCTCGCAGAATTTGCCGAATCCGAAGTTAGTCATAATTGTTCCGACAACTGTCGCATGGTTGAGTCTTCCGCGTTCGTTGAGGTCGAGCGCGCAGATTGCCATAATCATATCGCCGTCGATAACATTTCCCTTCTCATCGACCGCAAGACATCTGTCCGCATCTCCGTCAAAGGCAACACCGCAGTCGAGATTGTGTTCCGTGACGTACTTTGCAAGCGCTTCGATATGTGTCGAGCCGCAGCCTGCGTTAATGTTCGAGCCGTTCGGGCTGCATGAGAGAATATGTGCATTCGCCCCGAGGTCTGAAAAAAGCTGCTTTGCCGTCATGCTGGCGCTTCCGTTTGCGCAGTCAACCGCGACATTAAGCCCGTCAAGTGAATAAAGCACACTGCTTTTGATGTGGTCAATGTAGTCCTTTGTCGCCCTTTCGGCGTGTGTCAGCTTGCCTACTCCGTCTCCGACAGGCAGGTCAAGTGCGCCCTCGTGGTCAAGAACGATTGCTTCAATGCGTTCTTCAAGCGCGTCAGCCAGCTTATAGCCGTCTCCGCTGAAGATCTTGATACCGTTGAACTCCGAGGGGTTGTGCGATGCGGAAATCATAACTCCGGCATCTGCCTTGTACTTTCCGACAAGATATGCCACCGCAGGCGTCGGAACAACTCCGAGGCTGATAACATCAGCACCCATAGAGCAGATTCCGGACATGACAGCGCAGGCAAGCATGTCGGATGAAGTTCTTGTGTCAGAGCCGACAACGAAAAGCGGTCGGCGGCGGCATCCGTCCGTAAGGACCTTTGCGGCTGCGCGCCCGATTTCAAGTGCTCTTTCACAGGTCAGTTCGGCATTTGCTATTCCGCGAACGCCGTCTGTACCAAAAAGCCTTCCCATGTTAACACCTTCCTTTTTTATTTTTTAACAACAATGTTGTTTTGCGATTTGAAAATGCAGTTCGGGGGAACTGCGCCTCTTACTGAGGACAGAGGGTAAATATTGGAATGAGAACCTATAACCGTTCCGGGATTAAGCACGCTGTTGCATCCGACCTCGACGAAATCTCCGAGAACGGCGCCCATTTTTTTAAGTCCGGTTTCTATTTTTTCGGAATCCGTGCGGATTGTCACCGGAGTTTTATCACTTTTCACATTCGATGTGACAGAACCCGCGCCCATATGGGATTTATAGCCGAGCAGCGAATCGCCGACATAATTGAAATGCGGCACCTGACAGCCGTCCGAGATTATGCAGTTTTTAAGCTCCACGGAATTTCCGATAACACAGCCGTCGCCTATCAGAGCCTTGCCGCGTATAAACGCGCACTGGCGCACCTCGGTATCCTCACCTATGATGCAGGGACCGGAAACAGATGCCGTGGGGCTTATTTTGGCGCTTTTTGCAATCCAAACGTTTTCGGACGGCGAATAATATCTTTCACTCGGAAGCGTTTTGCCGTATTCAATGATAAAATCTCCGATGTGCGGGAGCACTTCCCACGGGTAATCATATGTAAAAATCAGTTTTTCCGCGGCGGAATGTCCGCGTTCGAATAGATTTTTTGAAAGAAGCCATGCTGTATCCATTTTATTCCTGTTTCTCCGTTTCCGCACCTGTTTCAGGGGCTTTTATTACGGGAAACTGCGTCCAGTACCATCCGCTTCCCGTGTTTTCAAAAACAAAATCATAAAATACCGTCACGGGATTTCCGTCCTCGTCGGTCTCACCAGTCCGGACCTTTGCAGTATATCTGAAAAGCGAATCCGTGAATTTGCTCAGAAAATATTCTTTTTTAAGGTCTTCCGCAGGGTCTTCAATCGGTTCTTCCGGCTCAGTCCTGCAAAGCACGCCGTCTATATCGCGGTAGTATATCTCCGCCTCATCTATAAGATGCTCCGCTATTGTCCGCGCAAAAACAGACTTTATGTATTTTTTGAGCAGTGCAAAGCTCGTTATGGGTTCGCCGTCAAGCTCCGGACGCTGTTTTGTGTCAATAACGCGGTAGTACGTTTCATCGGACGAATAATTATAGGTGTAAGAGCTTTCGCCATCGGCTTCAGTCTCCTCATCGGAAGCGATGTCCCGTATATAGACCGGCTCCGACAAGTCGGCAGGCATTGACGCCATGCGCACCCACCTGACAATCTCGGAGGCTTTTTCATACTGATACGCCGCTATTTCCTCAGCACGTTCATTCTCGACCGGAACTCTGAGTTCCTCTTTGACTTCCGTCACAGGCTCTGTCTCAGGTGCTGTCTCGTCAAGCTCCGTGTCCGGCATTGTCACAGACACGGTTTCTGTATCGCTGTCTTCCGTTTGACCGCTCTTTTTTCCGCAGGAGCAGACGGAAAAGGCAATTCCTGCAATCAAAGCGGCAGAAGCTATCAGAAAAAGCAAGCTGTTTTTTTTCATATGCACTCCTCCGTTATATATATTGGTTATTGTATCATTTTTTTCGATTTTTGTCAAGGAAAAAAAGCACAAGTCCCTTTTGCCTTTTGTGTTGATGGATAAATCTCTGGCGATTTTACCAAACGCCTTGGGTTCGGGCATTGAAAGAAGCACAAAGGCGCGTTCTTACGTAAAGAAAAACTCCGATGCAATTTTTTGGTTGACTTTAGGCGGATTACGGTGTATAATTACATGGTAACCGAGCCGGGCGGTCGCGTGATATGTTGCCGAAAGGTATTATCATGAGGAAAGTCCGGGCTTCACAGGGCAGGATAACTGATAACGTCAGCCGAGGGTGACCTTAGGGAAAGTGCAACAGAAATAAACCGCCTATGCCGCTTTGCGGCAGGCAAGGATGGAAAGGCGAGGTAAGAGCTCACCGGCATAGCAGGTAACTGCGTGCAAATGTAAACCCTATCCGAAGCAACACCGTATGCGGATCGCTTGCCCGGCATATATCCGCGGGTGGCAGGAGGAATCTTCCTCCGAGCGTCGCGGCGACGCGGCGCAAAGATTGATGATCGCTCAAGACAGAACCCGGCTTACAGGCTCGGTTACACCTTTTTATTTATGAAATCCTTTATGCACGCCTTTTCGCATGCCGAAAACGGCGGTCATGAGACCGCCGCTTTTTATATTCCTATTTTATGATTTTGTAGACCGACGGCTTTTCGTCGGGCTTTTTTTTCGAAAATTCAAGTGCCGACAAGAACATGTTTTCTCCGCTTACGGCTCTGCTCTCCTCACTTGTGTAAAACTCTGCCAAAGGCTCGCCGCGCGTGACCTTCTCGCCTGTTTTTCTGAGAAGAACGATTCCCGCCGACATATCAATCGTATCCTGCTTGTTTTCGCGTCCCGCGCCGAGCATTACGGAAGCAATTCCTATCTTTTCGGCGTTCATCGCGGAAATATAGCCGCTCTCGGGCGCGCAAACCGTATGTTTTACGGCGGCTTTCGGGAAAAGCTCCGTGTTTTCTATCCATTCGGGATCTCCGCCCTGCGCCCGAATCCATTCAAGGAATTTTTTGTATGAAAGTCCGCTGTCAATGGCGTGCGCGACCTTTTCACGGCTTTCCCTCTCATCAAATCCTAAAGACAGCGACACCATCTCGGCGGCAAGCGCCTCGCTCACCTCACGAAGGTCACCTCCGCGCTTTCCGCGAAGCACTTCGATTACCTCTTTTACTTCAAGAGCGTTTCCTATCGCACTGCCGAGGGGCGTATCCATGTTCGTTATAAGCGCAGACATCTTTCTGCCGCATCTCTTTCCGATTTCGACCATTTTTGAGGCGAGTATTTCCGCCTCCTCCGGTGTTTTCATAAAAGCTCCGCTTCCGGTCGTAACATCAAGAACTATTGAGTGCGTGCCCGCGGCGATTTTCTTGCTCATGATGCTTGATGTGATAAGCGGTATGCTCTCGACTGTCGCTGTCACATCGCGCAGAGCATACAGTTTTTTGTCGCACGGCGCAAGATTGCCGGTCGCACCAATGACGGCAACCCCGATTTTTTCAACCTGAGACAAAAACTCCTCGGATGAGAGGTCTGTACGGTATCCTTTTATTGATTCGAGCTTGTCGACAGTACCGCCGGTGTGACCGAGCCCCCGCCCTGACATTTTGGCCACTTTTCCTCCGAGTGCCGCTACCGTAGGGGCAACGATGAGAGTAGTCTTGTCGCCTACTCCGCCCGTACTGTGCTTGTCAACCGACCTTTCCCCGAAACGTGAAAGGTCCACCATGTCTCCCGAATGTGCCATTGCCAGTGTAAGCTCGGCGGTTTCCCTATCCGTCATTCCCGCAAACATCACCGCCATACAAAAAGCCGATGCCTGATAATCGGGGATTTTACCGTCTGTATAGCCTGTGACGAAAAATTCTATTTCCTCGCGGCTCAGCTCTCCTCCGAGGCGCTTTTTATGAATTATATCGTACATTCTCATATGCATGCTCCTTTCATACAGAGGGAAAAACGGGCAGGTATGCACTGCCCGCCTGTTCCTTTTTTAACGGACGCTGTCGCAGTAAAGGTATACTCCGGCACTCCAGCCCATCATTTTGATAAGAACGCCCGCGTGCTCCCGGTCTTTTGCGACCTCTCCGTTTACCACGTCGTACTTTTCCCACAGGCTTCCGGTTTTCTCGTAATTTATCTCGACAACCTTGCAGTATTTTGCCGCAATGCGCCTAGCGTCTGCCTCGTGCCCGTATTTTTCGAGCGCCTTGACCACTATGTACTGAAGACATGCCCAGCCCTGCGGATAATCCCACTGCAAATTCATGCCGTTCTCTATTTTTTCCGTTCCCGTGACTCCGTATTCGGCTTCGAGCTTCGGAAGCAGCTTTATCGTCTCCTCAGCCTGCTCTTTTGTCGCAATACCGAAGAAAAGCGGATAGAACATTGCCGCCGAGAAAATCGGACTTCTCTCGCATCTTTCAAAATCATAGTCGCAGAACATTTTGCCGTCATAGCAGAGCTGGTTCATACATGCTTTTATGCGCGCCGCCTCGCAGGCATAATACGCGGACTTTTCATTTCCGAGCTCCGATGCGAAAAACGAAAGATTATCCGCCATATTGTATACAAGAGAGCTTAGGTCTACCGGGTTGAATTTATGCGCGCGCATACCAAAACGGCTGTTGCAGTCCCATCCGCTCTCGCAGAAGGAATAACTGCATCTTGCATATTCCTTTGCCGTTTCCTCATCCTTCGGAGCGTCAAGTCCGAGGCGTCTGCATATATTTTCATAAGAATGTGCCAGCTTTTCGGGCGGGCAGTGACCGGTGTAGCAGAAAAGTCCGGAAGGGGAGGCGCGTTTTTCGGTGAAAAACACGTATTCCTTCTCTGCCGCACCGTACATTTCGGCAAGCCATGCTTTATCCTTCGTCACCTCATATATTTCACGCACCATCTGCGTAAAAAACGGCGGCTGGCTTCTTGTCAGGTACTGTGTACGGCTTCCGTTCGGCATAAATCCGTATTTTTCAATAAGGAAAGCCATGTCGTCAGTGTTGTTTTTCGCCTGCTCAACATCGCCTGAGATAAGCAGTCCGACATTTGCAAAATATGTGTCCCAGTAATACATCTCCTGAAAATAGTCGGAAACGCACGGCACTGTATACGGCTTCGGCAGTCCGAGAAGAGTTCCCTCGTCCGTCGGGTTATACCGGACGGTGTTTTTCCAGTTCTCGGCAATAAACTCTTTTATATTCTGCA
>JBJFAQ010000081.1:0-5872 GCA_051887995.1 Eubacteriales bacterium | reverse complement strand
CGGTTTTTGTTGTCAGGCGGTGCGAATACGGTCTATGCTCCCAAAGCAAGCGCGCTACCAACTGCGCTACACCCCGATATAATATTCATTTTTCCTACTGAAATATTTCATCATGCACGTGACTTTGACTGATTGCTTTGGTTTTTTCAAAACATTTTAAATGCCGTGAACAGAAAAAATTCCAAAATGTCATTCGGACGCTTGGCGAAGGCATTAAACTTCCCGCGGCGACAGAGGCGAAGCTAAAACAAATCATTTTATAATGAAGAAAAAGCTTTTATTGCCAAAATCCACCTGCATTATTCTGACACTTTACCAAAGCCCGTATATTATAACAGCTTTTTCTTTTTTTGTCAAGTTCGGACGTGAAAAAGCTTCACAATTTTACACTTGACTTTTGTTATCCATCTGCTATAATTAAAAAAACTGATTCGCACTATGGCGGCTTTACCCAAAGGGCAGAAAGGCATATATTATGATGAAAAAATACCGTTTTACCATAGCCGCGGCGACGCTTGCCGTGCTTGCCGTACTTTTTTCGGCATGCGGCATAAAAGGGCAGGGCGGAAGCGGAAAATACGGCTTTGATGAGGAAGGCGAAACAAAGATTCTCGGTGACCTTAGCGAATATCATATCATACGCGGAGACCTTTGCTCTGGTACTGAGACCGACGCGCTTGTAAAGCTCAGAACAACGATAGAAAAAAGCCTCGGAATCAATGTTACCGCGCTTACCGACTGGATAGGCGAGGGGCAGGAGGAGCAGGACAAGGAAATACTTATCGGAAACACAAACCGTGAAGAATCCGTTTCGGCGCGCGAGGGGCTTGGGTATCACGATTTTGTGATACGCATGGACGGCTCAAAGCTTGTCATCACGGGCGGAAGCGATGTCGGAACTGCTGAGGCGGTCGATTATTTTATAGAGCATTACATAGATGTTTTTGCATCGACGTTTTCCTATCCCGACGGCGACGGATACAGGTATGTGAGAACATACACTCTTGATTCGTTTACGATAAACGGTGCGGCGCTTTCGGAATACAGGCTTTATGCCTATGACGCGGATATTGACCTTGCAAAAGTGCAGTCCGCGCTTTCCGATGAGCTTGTCGGTATTCGCGTCGAGATTGATGACCTGATACGAAGCACGTCCAAATATATAATTTTTGACAATACTTCTTTGCTTGAGAACGTTTACAGCGTAACGCTCGATGAGCACGACAACCTGATAATTTCGGGAAGTTACAGAAGCTTTGACACGGCTTTTCACTATTTTTGCGGCGGTTTTTTTGAAGAGCTTGCATCAAAAAAGGGAAAAACGCCCGATTTTACCTCAGAGGACGCTGTGACAAAGGAAATCGCTTCAGATACGGTTTATTCGCGCGATGAGCTGGTTTTAAGACTGGACGCACTTTCGGAAAACAGCTCGTTTGCTGTGGGAGAGATGCTCCACGGCTCTCAGTCTATGCCCGCATACACGCTTGAGATATACAGCGAGGCAACGGGGGCTATGCCTGCCGTTATCGGAGTTGACCTCGGCGAGCGCGGACTCCGTCTCTCGGAGCTTTCGGACACCGATTACAGCCGCGCGATATGTGAACTCACTGATTTTGCAAGAAAGGGCGGAATTATAACCGTAACAGCCGGATTTTCAAATCCCGCAGGGACATGGGAGCTGAGCGGAGGCAAGTCGAGCGGAACGCTCGGCGGTGATGACGCTTGGAAGGCGCTTTTTACGGACGGAAGCGAGCTGAACCTCAGATTCCGCGAAGAGCTGGTATATGCCGCCGCCTTTTTGGGCGCGCTTTCAGACAACGGAGTTACCGTGCTCTGGTCGCCGCTTTACGACCGTGACTCGGAAAACTGCTGGTTTGCGCTGACAGATGAAAATGCGGAGCACATAAAGCAGCTCTGGATATATATTTACCGTTTCTTTGAAAATATAGGAGCTGAAAATCTGATTTGGGTTTATGCGCCTTCACTTACAAAAGGCGCGTCCGCATCGCTTGAAGCATATCCCGGAGAAGAGTATACCGATTATGTCGGCGGAAGCATTACGGTGAGCAGTCAGGCGGATTTTGAGAGGGCTGCCGCTGCGTATGCCGAGCTTTTTAAGGAAAGCGGGAAAAAGGGTGCGCTTATACGCTTTGCCCTTCGCGCGGACAGCGCGCTTGCCGCAAAGACCAAAGCCGAGCAAAACGAGCTTTTCGGCTCTTCCGAGCTGCTTGAGAGCCTTATTGCCTTTGAAAAAAAGGGCGGGGGCTTTGCCGGGCTTGTTACCGACTACGGAACAAGCTCTGTTGACTGGCTCGGAGGCGGAAAAGACTTTGTTTCAAATGAGAATACCTTTACACTGGACGAAACCGAGCTGAGGAAGGCAAAGTGAGGAAAGAAACGGCAATGAGCGAAAGAATGAAGACGGTGTTTGGCATCATATGCATAATTTTGCTTGCATTTGCAAGTGCCATGAACTATGAAATTTTTATTTTCCGAAACTCGTTTTCTCCCGCCGGAATAAACGGTCTTGCGACCATGGTACAGTATTTGTTCGATTTTAACGTCGGATATATGTCGCTGATAATCAATATCCCGCTTGTAATATTTGTGCTTCTCCTCGGAACCCGCGCTTTTGCCTTGAAGTCGGCGCTGTTTACGCTCGCTTTTTCCGTATTTCTTCTGATTTTGCCGCATTTTGATTTGAGCGCCGTATTTTATCATACGGACAACGGAACGAGCACTATTCTCGCCCCGATAGCGGCGGGTACGATAAACGGCGCTATATACGGAGCGGTTATCAAGCTCGGCGGTTCCACGGGAGGGACCGACCTTATCGCCGCCGCTATCCGTCAGAAAAAGCCGTATATGAGCCTTGTGTGGGTAATCTTTCTTCTCAACGTGTCGGTTGCGGCAATTTCGTATTTTGTGTACGGCTGCAAGGCAGAACCGGTCATTCTTTGCGTTATATACTGCTTCCTTACGAGCAGTGTCAGCGACAAGATACTGCGAGGCGGAAAGGAAGCAATCAAATTTGATGTCATTACCGACAGCTCCGATGCGCTTTCGGAAGAGCTTATGCAGACGCTTCACCATGGGGTCACGGTGTTAAACGCCGAGGGTATGTATTCGCACTCCGGAAAAAAAGTTCTTATATGTATCATCAACAAACATCAGATTGTTGAGTTTCAGAAAATAATAAAAAAGTATCCGAATACATTTGCATATATCACAACGGTTACGGAAACGGTGGGCAATTTTAAAAAGGTACACTGACGAAAGGACGAGGACAGATGAAAAACGAATGTGAAGTGACATTTCGCCTCAGTGCGGACATGATGAAAAAGCTGCTTTTTGTTGCAAAGGCAGAGGGGAGAACGATAAATAACCAGTTTCTTTTCATGCTGCGGGGCAATACTTCGTACTATGAGAAAACAAAAGGAAAAATAAAGCCTCAGGAGCTTGACGCTATCGACATTTCGGAATTTATAAGAGAAAAATAAAAAACATGCGCTTTCCGGGAAAGGAAAGCGCATATTTTTTGAATCAGTTTCCGGCGGATATCCACATTGCAGGGCGGATTCCGCACGAAGAGCTGTATGAATATACTCCCATTGAGTTAAGCTCGCCTACGTAACTTATTGTAGAGACATAAACAAGGCTTTCGCCCGGTGTTCTCAGCCAGCAAACGCTCGTGCCGCTGATGGGACCCGACTGCACGCCATTATTACGTGCGTATTTTGTCGTATATCCGATTGCGTAGTCGGTGTCGGCAAGGTATTTGTTAAATTCCTCGTCGCTGAGCAGAAAGACCTTGTCAACGGTAATATTGCCGCCGTCTGTGCCATAGTTGCAATTTGCCGGCGTTGTAACCTCGCAGTCGGCAATCATTGACTTTTCTTCGGCTGAGAAAGCCTTGCTTATAAAACGGTCATTGAGCCATGCTCTTACGTCGCTCGTTTCCCACGTGACAGCACCGTATGCGTCCTTGTACTGCTTGCAGTCGATGCAGTAGCGCGTGACGATGAGAGTTTTGTTTTCGCTTTGGTCGTAGTCTATGATTATCCATTCGAGCGGCTCGTTTCCGTTAAATGTGCTTCCGTCCTGCTCATATGTTCCGAAGGTCAGGGTGCTTCCTATGTTTGAATATTTGTATTTTTCAAGCAGCTCCGGAACGCCGTCATATGTCGGAATTTTGTTAAGAAGCTCTATTCCTTCCGAAAGCTCGCCGTTATCTATGAGATATTCGGCATAACGGAAGGTGAAGAAATCCCGGAAGGCATATGCGGCAAGCGCAAGGCAGGCAAGCACAAGCAAGAAAATGACGATTCCCTGAACTATGACCTTTCGCCTCAGCTTTTTGATTCTTTTTTCGGGCGGAATGTCTTTTTTCTTCCCGTGTTTCTTGGTTTTTGCGTCCGTCTCGGGAGACGACGGTCCGCCGATTTCGGGCGCTGCGGTTTCTTTCATCTCGGAAGCGGCATTTTCCTCCGCCTCGGATAAAGATTCTTTTTTCGGCTCGTCCATATAGTTTACCTCCAAGAATGTTAAGTCACACAACATGTATTATACATGAAGAAGCCCCGGATGTCGAGAGCTTTTTGAAAAAAAGCGTTTTGGACAAAACCGGGGCAAGTTATTTATGCACTTTAACCAATGAGGACTATTATATCTCAGGAATTTTTATTTCAATTTCACGTCCGAGTACGGAGGATTTTGCAATTCCGTCTATAATTGCCTGATTATAAAGTATCTGCCATGAGGGAATCGGAGAGGGGGTGCCGTTTTTCAGCGCGTCAAGGAACGAGCGAATTTTCAGATTCCAAAGTCCTTCTTTAGTTTCAAGAATCGGGACGGTAGTTGAAGTCTGTGTGCCGCAAACCTCGTGATATATTGTCATCGGACCTCCGACAGTGCCGTTCCAACAGTTGGTTGAGGGAATACGCAGACCGCCCTTTGTGCCGAGAATTATTGTGTCGCCGGGGGTGTCGATATTCATTGCCCATGCGATTCTGAAATCGAGGATTATGCCGCCCTCAAGACGTACAAATGCGGCGGCAAAGTCGTCAACGCCGAATTTTTCCGCTATCCACGGCGCGCCCGCGGAAACATAGTCGCAGTAGCTTGGGTCTTTGCCGAAGAAGGCGGACTTATATCCGGTGACGGTGAGCGGCTTCGGATATCCGACGGCGCTTAGCACCATGTCAAGCGAGTAGCAGCCGATATCGCCGAGCGCTCCGAGCCCTGCCGTCTCGTCCTCGACAAAAGTGGTCTTGTCGGCTCTGAACGGAATACCGCGTCTGCGTCCGCCGCCCGTCTGGATATAGTAAACTTTGCCAAGCTCTCCCGACTGAACTATCTTTTTTATCATTTTCATGTTGTTGTCAAAGCGGGGCTGAAAGCCGACCGAGAGAATACAGCCGCTCTTCTTTTCGGCACGGATAACTTCTGCGGCCTCGTCTGTCGTCACCGTGAACGGCTTTTCGAGAAGCACATGTATGCCCTTTTCGAGCGCGGCGACAGCACAGGGCATGTGCTGACGGTTATATGTGCAGATGCTTACGGCGTCAAGCATAAGGCTTTCGTCCGCGAGCATTTCCGTGTGGTCGCGGTAATCTGTTTTTACGTTTTCGATGCCAAAAGAGTCAAAAAACTCTTTTGCCTTTCCGGGAATTATGTCGCATCCCGCTACGATTTCGACGTCCGGCTGTTCGAGATAGGCTTTCATGTGAGCATGCGCAATTCCGCCGCATCCGATGATGCCGACGCGCACTTTTTTTGATGCGTCGATTGTTTTTACCTCGTTGTTTTCCATAAACGCGTTGAGATTTCCTGTTTCTGCCATGATTTTTCCTTTCATTATCTCTATTGAATA
>JBJFAQ010000080.1:0-5960 GCA_051887995.1 Eubacteriales bacterium | reverse complement strand
TGATTCCCATTGACCGGGAACGACGGTGAGGTCGCCGTACGAAACACTCATGGGATCAGGAAGCGTCACTCCGTCAGGAAGGGAATCTGACTCGGGTCCCGTTACAGCCGCCTGACCGAAGAATCCGTCAGGCACTTTTTCACCGGAATATACGCCGATGATATTGCTTACCTGCTCCATGATTACCGCTCTGTCGCTTTTTTCTATGGCTTCTTCAATTGTCACAAGACCGCGCAGATACTCCTCTGCCGGCGTCATCTGCCCGATAACCATACTCATATAAAACGGCACTTCGGAAAAGGTATTGTCGTAACGCACGGTAGACTCGCTCACATATCCGAAGGTCGCCATGCGGCAGCCGCTGAACGCTCCCTCGGCAAGCTCAAGAACCGAGTCCGGGAGGTATATCTCAGAAAGCGAAAGATCCGCAAAAGCATTGTATCCTATATACTGAAGCCCTTCGGGGAATGTGACATTTTTAAGTCCGCTCATCTGAAAGGCGTGGGCGCAGATAAATTTTACCCCCTCGGGTATGTCATAGCTTGTATCGCCGCGGCGCTCATAGGAAAGTATGCAAGTTCCGTCCTCGCTCATGATGACGCCGTCCACATCGACAAAATTCATGTTTTCGCTGTCAAGAATAAGCTCTGCAAGCGCGCTACAGCCCGCAAAAGCGTCGGTTTCAATTATTTTTACCGTTTTCGGAATAGATATCTGCGTAATTTGCGACGATTCTTCGTTTGAAAGAAAAGCGTAGTTTGCAATTTTCTCTACTCCCTCGGGTATTTCGAGTTTTGTTTCTCCCTTTCCCGTATACGCGACAATAGTAGTTCCCTCAATTTCAAAATTCTCATATTCGGGAAGCTCCGTGCCCCTCCGCATAAGCGGAATACATAAGCATACGGCCGCTATAACGGCAACGCATGCGGCAAGCACCCCGATTCGGCGCATTGACACTCTTTTTTTCTCTTTTACGGCGCCGTCGGCGCCCTCTTCAATGTATTTTTCGTCTATCTCCGACATCATGCCGTAAAGATATCCTTTTTTCATAAAGTTATGCCCTCCTTCTCAAGTTCTTTTTTCAGCCTTTCCCTCATTCTGGAAAGGCGCATGGCAACAGCTCCGCTTTTCTCGCCCTGCTCTGACGCAAGCTCTGACAGCGGAACGGAATAATAGTATCTTCTGACAAAAATTCTTCTGTTTTCCGGCTTTTCTTTTTCAAGAAAAGAGTTTATCGCGCCGCGTATTCTTTCTCTGTCCTCCTCGTTCTCCTCCTCCGGCGACGCTATCACGTCTTCAAGCTCGTCAAGTATCAGATTCATTTCTCCGTTACGCTTTGAGGCGTGATTATAGTCATATCTGTTAAACGAAATGTTTCTGACAAGCGAGCAAAAATACGCGCAAAGCGACTCCGGACGTTTTGGCGGAACGCTGTTCCAAACAGCAAGCAGAGCGTCACTTACGCACTCCTCCGCATCCTGATTGTTGCCGAGGATATTAAGAGAGAGCGAATAGGCAAGTCTGCCGTACTTTTCGGAAAGCGCGGAAATCGCGCGTTCGGCACGTCCGAAAAACAGCCTTATGATTCCGACATCGGTTAATTCATCTGCATTTTTTTCTGTCATATAAACTCCTTTCTCATACCGGGAATTCCCTTCTATCCATTATGTAGGAAGATTTCCGAAAATATCACGCTACAACTGAAAAAAGTTAAAGCGGCGCACACGGCATACGCCGTGTGCGCCGCTTTGCAGGCAAGCCATGTCAGCTTACCTTTACAAAACTCATATCCCTTACGGCAAAGCTGCCGAGAACTGTGGTGTTTCCGTTTATGATAAGCACGCACCTTGACGCCGCAAGCATTGCGTCGTCAACATTGAATACGAAAGAATATTCTACCCATTCGGTGCCGACATCAAGCGAATTTGTAAGTGTTGCGCCCTCGCGCTGGAGGTGAACCCTCAGCTTTCCTGCCTCGGAAGCCTTTGCTTTGAACGTAAATTTATATTTTCCCGTGCCGTACATTCTGACTTCATCAAGCACCTGGCGGGAAATGCCCGCGCCGACAGTGTCTATATTAAGCACATTATAGATATATCCGTCACTGTCCTCTGTGACGACAAGATCGAGGTCATAGCAGGTCGCCTCTGCAAAGTAGCTTATCTCTCCGCTGTCGGGAAGCAGAAGATTCTCGCCGTTATAGGAGGGGGTAAGATAAAGAACACCGTTTCTCTCCTGTGCTCCCGAAATAAGTCCTGCCATAAACAGCTCGTCAACCGAAACAAACTCGCTTGTTATGTCGCACGTTCCGCGGAGTGCCGCGCATATTTCCTTTGTCGGCATCATCAGCGCGCCGCCGACACGCGTAGGAAGCGTGTTGAAGATTATCTGTCTTGAGCCGACATAGACCTTATTAGGAGCGGTATAATTCACAACCTTTTCATTTCTTGTTACCGGGATGTAGAAGCTGTCGTTTGTGAGAGCAACACTGTTATTTGTCGTTGTTCCTTCGACTGAAACCTCCGAAACATCCTCAATTTTTGTGCCGTTTATATACAGATTTTTGATATTTACGGTATATCCGTCCGTATATTTATCGCTTGTACTGTTTCTGAAATGAATCATTCTCGACATGAGAACACCTGAGACGCTAACATCTTCAAGTCTGAGAGTTTTTTCGAGCGTACCCGTATTTGCGCCGCGGAAAATATGCATAGACCCCGAGCTACTCCATTTAGAATCAAGTGCCGGAAGTTCAACCGCAGACAGTCTTCTTATTGTGATATCGAGTCCGAGGTCGGCGCGGTCCTCCGGAGGCTTTGAAGTGCCGCCGTTATATACATTTGTAATGATTCCGTCGTCCGAGCGAAAAACATAAATATCCTCAAGAAGCACGTTTTTCGGCGAGCTTTGCGGGAATATCGCCGAGCAGGTAGTTCCGACGGCTATATCCCTGAATACACAGTTGTTCGCAGGGGAAAGCACAATGCCGTTGTCCCCGACATAGAACCAGCAGTGTTCTATCACCGAATTGCTGCCGCTTGCCGTAATGCCGTCGGTCGTCATCATCGCGGAAAGTGCCTTCATGTTTCGGATGGTATGATCGCTTCCACCGTATGTGATATTAAAGCAACGCGCGTCAAGAAGCACAGGACCGTCAAGAAGCCCTCCCTTGCCACCGATTGTGAGTAGCTTATATCCTGCACCCTCTGTGCCGCCTACTTGAATATCATATTCGTAAATATTTTCAAACGGGTCAACAATAGCTCCGCGCCCGATGACGCGGCAGTAGTTTGCGCTTATCTTCACGCGAGCATTTAACACCGCTCCGGGGGCTATATACACCGTGGTGTAAGGCGTAGTTATGTTAAGAATACCGCTTTCCGTCTCATACCAACCGTCTATATAGAGAAGCTGCGGGTCGTCCATATCGGGAAGCTCTTCTGCGGATTCGGGATAGTCTGCAAAAATCGAGATTATTGTGTTCTGATCGTCGTCGAGCTGTATGCCGAAGTAATCGGGCTTGTCAAGATATACCGAAATAACTCCGTCATTAAAATCCGACCTGAAGTTCTTTGCGGACGGGAATACCGTATAGCTCGTGAAATCGCGCTTGACGCGGATATCGACTCTGACAGGATGACCGTCAAAGGCAAACATGCTGAATCTGCGGTACATGTCCGCTCCCGCTCTGCGCGCCACGTTGCTTTCGACCACATGGTTATAAACAGGCAGAGCTTCGGTTCTGTCATCCATTGTTACACTTACATCGTAATCATAATTTCTGCGTATTTCTTCCGGAAATTCGGGATAAATGACGAGCATGTTCATAATGTCGTCGGCTTCTATTTCGGTGTCCGTGTCCTCATTGTCGTCGGGAACCGGCGGATTTTCAGAGCCGTCGCCGAGCACCACATTCCACTCCGCAAGGTACTGTGCGAGCTTTACGGCGTCCTTTACGTCGATACTGCCGTCATAGAAAACGTCTGCCGCCCTTCTTTCATTTGCCGTAAGTGAAATATCCCAGCCTGCAAGATACTGTGCAAGCTTTACGGAGTCCATAATATCGACTTTCCCGTCCGAATAGATATCTCCCCATTTATTTGCGGCAAAAATTGCCGCAGTGCTAGCTCCGAGCAGCAGAAGAACCGTGAGCAGAACAGGTAACACTTTTTTCATAGACATAACCTCTTAATCAAGCCTTTTTCACGTTGCATAGAATATTTCATGCATCGAACGCTTTCCGAATTTTATATCATGTTACCATATTTCACAAAAAAAGTCAACAAATTCGGACATTTTTATTTAAAAAAGCTTCGGCTCACACCGTGTAAACGGTGTAAGCCGAAGCAGGTTATTTTAGTCAGCTTATTTTTGTCAGAACAAGGTCGCGCACAGAGAAAGGATCAAGCAAATCGGTTGAAACATCGCTTCCTCCTCCGATAATGGCAATAACACTGCGGAAAGCGTTTATTGATGTGCTATCCACCGAGAAATCAACGGTAAATTCCTGCCAATCAGTGGTAACATTCAGGCTCTGCGTCTTTACAGATGTGCCGTCACAACTGCAAAGTATTCTTATCGTTCCCGCCTTCACTGCCTTCGCTCTCAAAGTAAGGCGGTATGTGCCTGTGCCGTACATACGAATCTCGTCTCTTATACTGCGGGACATTCCTGCTGCGAGAGACGGGCTCTTGGAATTGGAATAGATGCTGTAAATATAGCCGTCGGAATCCTCGGATACGACAAGGTCAAGCTGGTAGCAGGACTGCTCCGCATAGCGGCTAATTTCACCGGAATCGGGAAGAAGCAGGTTTTCGCCGTTATACGTGGGCGTAAGGTACAGATTTCCACCGTTTTCCTGAGCCGCGCTTACAAGTCCGGCAGTAAAAAGCTCCTCGGCAGATACATATTCACTTGTAATATCGCATGTTCCGCGGAGAACAGCGCAGATTTCGTCTGTCGGAAGCATGAGCACTCCGCCGGAGCGAACGGGAGCTTTGTCAAACACAACCTGTCTCGAACCTACGTATACCTTGTCGGGAGCAGTGTAGTTTACGACGGTCTCATTGCGCGTAACGGGCGTATAGAAGGGGTCGCTTGTCAGCGTCACGGTATTTCCGTCGGTTGTGCCGAGTATGGTAAGGTCGGAAGAACTCGAAATAGCAGTTCCGTTGACATAAAGATTTCTTAAGCTGAGATTATAGTTATCTGTATAAAGGTCGCCGTACTCGCCCGATGTGTTGCGGAAGTGAATGGTACGGCTTGTGTTAATGCCTGCAACCGAAACGTCCTCAAGCACAACGGTCTTTTCAAGCGTTCCCATATTTGCACCCTGGAACAGATGCATTGTTCCTGAGGTCTTAAAGGTCGATGTCAGGGACGGAAGCTCCATAGCACTGAGACGTCTTATGGTGAAGCTGACCGAACGCGGTGTACGGTCTGCCGCAGGAACGGAAGTGCTTCCGTTATAGCGGTTCGTGATTATTCCGTCGTCGGCGCGGAATACATAAATGTCCTCAAAGGTCATATTGATAACGTTTACCTGAGGGAACAGCGCCGCACAGGTAGTGCCTATCGCAACTTCCTTTATCGTGCAGTTTTTGCCGGAAAATACTATTCCGTTATCGCCCACATAGAGCCACAGATTCTCCACATACGAATTTGCGCCCGTAATTGTGATTCCGTCGGTCGTCATCATCGAAGAAAGCGCTTTCATATTGCGCACGGTTGCGTTTGACGCGTCAAACTGGATATTGTAGCAGCGCGCGTCAAGGAGAACAGGTCCGTCCGCAACCGTTCCGCTTCCCTTTATTGTCAGGAGCTTATACGTGCTTCCCTCTGTTCCGCCGTTTCTGATGTCGTATTCATATATGTTTTCAAAAGGATCAACTATCGCACCTCGGCCTATAACTCTGCATCCGGTAGCGCCCGATGCAATCATGACTCTGGCGTTGAGA
>JBJFAQ010000079.1:0-5968 GCA_051887995.1 Eubacteriales bacterium | reverse complement strand
GAATATCACTTTGCACACATGATTGAAACCGCAGTTCTGCTTTGGGAAAACGACGGAAAATTCCCGGAAAAGTTCCGCGCCCAGCCGTATTTTTGCCTGCCTCATTACCGGCGCATGCTCGAATACGCAAAACAGCGCCTGCAAAAGAAAAAATACACCGAATTTGAAGCGGAAGCGTCCGAGCTTGAGGAAAAATACTTTGACAAGCTGCGAGGAGACGTGAGCTGGTTCTGCAAAAAATATGATTACAGATACGAGGAAGAGCCTTGGTACGACTCAAAGGACGCCGTGGAGCGCGCGATTCGTTTTCTGCGCTCGGACATACATAAAAACGGCTGAAAACCGCGCCATGACTTTATGTTCGGCGCTCGCACGAATTTCCTTGATATTTTCTTAAACAAAAGACAGTCTGGAGGGATTTTTTACGCTCGATTTGCTTGATCTTCATAAGCGTTTCATATTAAATCACCTGCACGAAGGCGACACCGCGGTCGATTTCACGATGGGAAACGGACACGACACCGAATTTCTCTCAAAAACGGTAGGAAACAGCGGGCACGTATACGCCTTCGACATTCAGGAGGACGCGCTCCGCTCAACCGCAAAGCGCCTTTCCGATGCAGGCTGTCCAAACAATTACACGCTGATAAAGGATTCGCACCACAAGGTGCTTGACTATGTAAAAGCTCCGATAAAGGCCGGAATGTTCAACCTCGGCTATCTGCCCGGCGGTGACAAAAGCATCACCACCATGCGGAAAACCACAATGCCCGCAATCGAAGCGGCGATTTCCCTGCTCGGAGAGGATTCCGTGCTGAACGTCGCCGTTTATCCCGGGCATCCTGAGGGCGATGCGGAGGGAAAAATGATCTGCGAATATCTCTCTTCCCTTGACCGCAGAAAAATATGCGCAACTCAAATAAAAATTCTTAATTCTCCTACATCTCCCTATTTTATAGTAATAGAGACCAAATGAAAGGAACGGTAAAATGAATCAGTTTGATGAAAACAGCGAGTTTGTCAGGCGAAAGTCCACGGGCGACGGCACTTCTCAAACGCCGCCTGCACAAAAGGAAAACACGTCCTCCGACGTCCGCTCCCGCACATATTCCGGTGTTCGCCCTGCTCAGAATAAAGCTCAAAACAACGGTCGCCCGCTTCGCCCGATAGGCGATGTCAGACGTCCCGCATCATCCGGAGACAGTTCACGCAGACAAGCTCCCGCGGGGAGCGCGGCAGGAGCTTCAAGCAGATCAGCATCGGAAGCTAAGCCAAAGAACACAGTACAAAACCGCAAGCGTGCAGACAAAAGCAAAAGCAAAAAAACAGTTGTCCGCAATCTTCTTGTTTTCGTCGCAATGTTCGCCGCGCTTCTCATAATCGGGGCTTCGGTTACACTTTCATCTCTCCGTTCCACTCCCGAAAAGGAAAGCAAAAACTATACCCTTTGCTACATGACCGCAGGAGATGAAGGCACAGAGATACAGTCCGTTACCGTAAACAAGGTGCTTTACATGAACATGACCGAACTCGCCGAGGACTGCGGCTTTACCGTCAGCGGCAGTAAAGCAAGTCTGCGCTTCACGGCTGACAAAGGCGAATACGTCGAATTTACAATCGGAAACGTTTCCGCGAAGATAAACGGCGACATTGTGAACATGGAAGGCGCGGCGCTGATACGCGATGAGGAAAACGTCTGGATACCGCTTTCGTTTGCAGAGTCATATTTTTGCGGCATTTCCTTTGACAAATACGAAGAAAAACGCACAATATCCATAAGCCGCGAAGCCGCCTCCGACACGTCAAGCGGAAATGCAGAGTATGCGGACATAACTTTTCGCATAAAAGGCTCTGCCGCAATTCAGGGAATCGACGAAGACCCGAGCATCGGAGACATCGAAACGCCCGAATTTCAGAACGACCTCTCGGCATACGAGCAGTACATGAATCCCGAAGACAGGGACGCCTATCTTATTCTTGTAAACAAGACAAACACTATCTCAAGCGACAGCGTGCCCGACAATCTCATCCCGATAGAGAACACGAGAACGGACAGAGCCAAGGAACAGATGGTGGAATGTGCGGAAAAGGCGCTCGAAGCGCTTTTCATCGAGCTTTACTCCGCCGGATATACCGATGTTTCGGTCACAAGCGGCTACCGCTCGTATAACAAGCAGGTTTCGCTCTTTAACACCTATTTACAAAACGAAATGAAGAACAATCCGTCGCTTTCGGAGGCAGAAGCGAAAGAAATCGTCCTTACGTACTCCGCATTTCCCGGCACAAGCGAGCACCAGACGGGACTTTGCTGCGATATGCACAACCTTTCCGCCGCCGATGTTTCCTTTGCAAACAAGGACGCCTATAAATGGCTTATTGAAAACTGCTACAAATTCGGATTTATCCTCCGATTCCCGGAAGACAAGACAGAAATAACGGGATACAGCTTTGAGCCGTGGCATTACCGATTCGTAGGGCGCTATCATGCAACGCGCATGCACGAGCTTGGAATGTGCCTTGAAGAATACACCGCGTATCTGAGCAGAGTTCCGTCATAACAAAAGCTATTATGGCAGAAATATTTCAAATAACCGAAAACAAAAAGAAATACCTTCCCTTGCTTCTGCTTGCAGATGAACAGGAAAGTATGATTGACCGATATATCGACCGCGGAACAATGTGGGCATTGAATGACAGCGGTATAAAATCCGTCTGCATTGTGACGGACGAAGGAAGCGGCACTTTGGAAATCAAAAATATTGCAACCGAGCCTTTATTCCAAAGAAAAGGATACGGAAGAGCACTAATAGAATTTTTAGCCGATAAATACAGAAACGAATACTCCTATCTATCAGTAGGGACAGGCGACAGTCCCCTTACAATTCCGTTTTATGAAAAATGCGGGTTTCAAAGGTCGCATATTATCAAAAATTTCTTTGTCGATAATTACGACCACCCTATTTTTGAGTGCGGAAGGCAGCTTATAGATATGGTATACTTGAAAAAACGCCTGTAATACGGTTTTCGGCTCGTCAAAATAAAAACAGATAAAAAATGCTCTGCCTTAAAAAGGCAGAGCATTTTTTCTTAATTACGGCAATCCAAAGGCTTTATTTTTCGCCGCATGTATAGATATTTAAATTGATTTTGACGGTTTTTCCGGCGGAAAATGTCCCAGCGGTGGCAAAATCTCGGTTTTACACAGCGCACGCGCTCTTCATTTCCTGTGTTTTATCCGCCGTAATGTTTACTTCTTCGGGACTTTTGTATGTCGGAACAGCTTTTTTGAGCGCCTCGCGCACGGCGGAATCGTCTCCCGTGTTTATTGCGTCACGAAGCATCTGCAATTTGAGATTTATTTCGTCAAGGGAAAGCGGAACGTCGCGTTCAACAAAAATCAGGCTGTTTTCTGTCTTGTCAAGCTCCTCGGTTTTGACAAGAAGCTCCTCATAGAGCTTTTCTCCGGGTCTGAGACCGGTTTCGATGATGTCAATGTCTTTATACGGCTCCATGCCGAGAAGCCGTACCATGCTTTCAGCAAGATCGAGAATTTTAACCGGTTTTCCCATGTCAAGCACAAACAGTTCTCCGTTCTTTGCCATAGCGCCGGACTGAAGCACAAGCTGTGACGCTTCAGGAATCGTCATGAAATAACGGATTATTCTCTTGTCGGTAAGAGTTATAGGTCCGCCGTTTGCAATCTGCTTTTTGAAGAGCGGCACTACTGAACCTGCGGAGCCGAGAACATTTCCGAAGCGCGTCGAGCTGAATGTCGTTTTGCTTTTCACCGTACTGTGAGCCTGAACAATCATTTCGCACATGCGCTTTGTCGCGCCCATTACGTTTGTGGGATTGACCGCTTTATCTGTGCTGACCATTATAAAGCGCTCGACCTCATACTTTTCACTCAGTTCAACTATATTGAGCGTGCCGAACACGTTGTTTTCAACCGCTTCAATGCAGTTGTGCTCCATAAGCGGCACATGCTTATGAGCTGCGGCGTTTAATACCACCTGTGGTCTGTATTTTTCAAAAACTCTCTCAAGTCCGGCTCTGTTGCATACGGAAAAAATCTCGACGCGGAGGTCGATTTTGTCCCCGTACGCCATCTTGAGTTCCTGCTGAACGTCATATGCCCCGTTTTCATATACATCGAGAACGATAAGCATTTTCGGACTCATTTTCGCAATCTGGCGGCAAAGCTCAGAGCCGATAGAGCCTCCGCCGCCTGTTATAAGAACGGTTTTGCCCTTATAATATGCGCTGGTCTTTTCATCTGCCACAACAAGAGGCTTTCTGAAAAGCAGTTCCTCAATGTCAAACTCGCGCAAATATCTTTTTTTGTTAACACCGTGCATTGTGAGATAGTCATACGATTTTATCTTACAGCCGGTCTGCTTATAATATTCGTAAAGACGTCTTGTTTCTTCCGCCGTTATCTGAGGCAGAGCGAACACAATTTCCTGAACCTCATATTCTCTGAGAAGCTCATAGTTTGCCTCTTCTTCCGAAAAAACTGGAATCCCGTATATCTGTCTGCCTATTTTTTCCTTGCTTATGTCAATAAAGCATCTGGGAATATACGACGCGGCGGCGTTGTTTATAAGCTCCTCTGCAAGGTCCGATCCGACGCGTCCCGCGCCGACGATGGCAATTTTGATTTTATGTACAGTGTTTTTTTGCTCGCGGCCGACATCCGTTCCGGAAAAGAAATAAACAAGCTTGCACAGAATCTTGCCAAGGGGCGTATTGCGCGCGCCGCATTTATACGTATATCTGTAAACCATACGTATTGCAAGCGCTCCGAGCAGATTCATCGAACACACGGCAAGCAGCTGCACGACCGCTATATTTTTAAGCGGCAACACAAGCTGAACAAGATAATACAAAATCGTTCCCGCGGCGTCCGAAATAAGCAGCTTTATATATGCCTGTATTCCGCCGTAGCGCCATATCTGACTGTAAACCTGAAAAAGAAAGCGAAATAAAAAAATGCAAGTATACGCAATAGCTATATGGCATATTGATTCAAGCGTACTAAGCTTCGTACCTCCGGCGTAAACAAAAAAAAGGAGAAGACACACAAGAGCAAAAATGCACGTATCGTAAAAAACGAGCATCCACCTTATTCTGCGTCTTACCTGCTTTGACGACGTATGCTTTTCCATTGATAATACCCACCCAACTTATTCAATATAATTTCTTTGTCGAAATTACCGGTTTCTTATCAAACTCGTTTTACATAATATAAAAAAACCTTCACGCTTTTATTTTAACATGAAAAAACAAATATGTCAACCAAAAAAACCGTAAATTATACATATTAATTTAAAAAATGATTTTTTCTGACAAAAAATTACATCTTTTTTAGACACAAAAAGCGCGCTGTCGGTTCCGGGAAAAAGGAACCGACAGCTTAATTTTCTGCTATTTGACTTCGAGATTATTTTTCATCTCCGGAAATTACGCTTACAGACGTGATATGCGGGTTAATTCCCTCATACCAGTAAAGGAAGCCCTCCATATCAATAACATCGCCGATATTGAGCGCCTTTACTGCCGCGTAAACATCGGTAGTGTTATCGCAGAGGTAGGATTCTACCGTGAAAGTATATGTTGCTCCGCCGACAGAAGCATTGAAATATAGGTCATCGCCGTCCTGACCGGTGCCGTTCCAACTGTAAAGGAATGCGACGTCATTGCCGTCTGCGTCCTTTGATGCTTCGACCGTCATGCCCTTGAAAGCGACAAACTTGTTCTGTTCAGCCTCGATTTCATCTGTACCGAGCAGGGCTGTGACATCGGTTGCCTCGGCAACATAATTGCCGTCAAGAATTTCATATGTTGCGTCAACGATTTCAACCTCGCCCGACCACTGGGACTTGAATCCGCTTACTCTGATCTTTGTACCGGTCGTGAGAAGCGCATACTCTTCCTCGGAGCAAGCCATCTGGTAGATGAAATAAGC
>JBJFAQ010000078.1:0-5981 GCA_051887995.1 Eubacteriales bacterium | reverse complement strand
TTGAGTTTCGTTTTACTCTTTCCCTTGTTCGGTTTTCTATGCATATGATTTAATTGCATATCCCGCACCTCTGGGAATGCACCTTTAGCTCAGTTGGTAGAGCAACTGACTCTTAATCAGTGGGTCCCGGGTTCGAATCCCTGAAGGTGCACCAACCGCGAAAGCGGGTAAGTCAGTGTTATTAACGCAGAGGGTCCACCTGTTCCCATTCCGAACACAGAAGTTAAGCTCTGCAGTGCTGAAGATACTTGTCGGGCGACCGGCCGGGAAAATAAGTCAATGCTGACACACCAAGTCGGTGTTATTAACGCAGAGGGTCCACCTGTTCCCATTCCGAACACAGAAGTTAAGCTCTGCAGTGCTGAAAATACTTGTCGGGCGACCGGCCGGGAAAATAAGTCAATGCCGACATAAGGAACAGGAAAACAAGATACTCTTGTTTTCCTGTTTATGTATTACTTAATCTATCTTCCTTTGCCTCTTTAGCTCAGTCGGTAGAGCACCTGACTGTTAATCAGGGTGTCGTTGGTTCGAGTCCATCAAGAGGCGCCATAGAGAAAAGCCACGCCAATCGGCGTGGCTTTTCTCTATACTGTTTTCATGTTGGATTCGACCGAGGAGACTCATCATTTAGAGGCAGCAGGCGGCATAGCCGCCGACTGACGCAATGTTTGCTGTTTTCGCTTGCGAAATGCGGTCATATTGACTGCAAGGCAAACTTGCATAACTGTCCGTAGCGTCAGCGAAGGCAGTTTGTTAATACAGGGTGTCGTTGGTTCGAGTCCATCAAGAGGCGCCAGAAATCCCGACTGCTTACGCAATCGGGATTTTTACTTCTTACGCCTTCACTCTTACTTCGGAATTTTTTGGAAGTAATAGATAAGAGGTAGTAAGTATTTTGCAAGGCTTTGCCTTGTTTTTTGTAATTTTACATTGCCGAAAGACAATATTCTGCAAATGAAATGTGTTGTTAAAAGTACATAATCTTAAAAACAATGGGTTTTACTGAAAACAACCCGCGAAATTCACGGTTTGTTTTTTTCTTCAATGCTTTTTATATGTTGTTTTAAAACGATATTTATATATTGTGAAAGTGAGCGGTCATCATATTCTGCTTTTTCTCTTATCTTTACTAAAATATCGCTGTCGATTGTTATGCTTATTTTCTCTTTTAAGGGTTTCAAAATAACCACCTCAAAAATATTATAGGATAAAATCTCAAATAATATTGACAAATAAGATAAAGTAGTATAAAATAAGATTGGGAAAAATTATTATATCAACGAGGTGATTAAAATGGCTTTAAACAAAAAATGTCCGAAATGTGGTAGCGAACATGTTCAGCTTTCAAATGAACGTAGCAAACACGGATGTCTTTGGACATTGCTATTAGGATGGATATTCATTTTTTGGGTTCTTATTAAATGGATGATCGGCTTTATGATTTTATGTTGCTATGATTGGTGGATGGCGATAATAAAAAAATGTAGTGGAAAAGGGCATATTTGGCAATGTAGAAAATGGTTTTCCGGTAATAAAAGAGTATATTATTGCCACGATTGTGGATACAATTTCAACGCATAATATTAACCGAAAATGCTATTATGCTATTTCGCTGCACAGTACAGAAAATTCCGCACATGCAAGTGTGCGGAATTTTTTACTATTACCTTTTTACTCTTCACGGACTCTGCGCGTCAGGAATTTAGGAAATAAGTAAATTGCTGTTTTTTAACAAGTGCGGTGTGCCGATAAAACCCGTTCGGTGCTTATTTATTTTAATTTATCAATAATTCTTCAAAAACTTTTTTAACACTTTGCCTCGGTAGAAAAATTCATAAAATCAAGTTAAAATGTAAACGGAAAACAGGATTTTTATGTAAAATATCCTCTATAACGCAAAAAGAATATTATATTTTTCAAAAGAACGGCAAGACGCCGAAAGCGGAGAAAAATAAGAGCCTGATTTATACATATTCCGGCTAAATGAACGTGTTTTAGGTAAAAAACGCAGACATGGACAGGCACATGTCCGGGAGGTTATTATGAAATATATTCTCGATCACGATTTTCACATTCATTCGCGGCTTTCTTCCTGTTCCGCCGACCCGGAGCAAACTACGGAGAACATTCTGCGCTATGCGGAAGAGAACGGATTCAGAAAAATCGTCCTGACCGACCACCTGTGGGATTCAGACGTTAAGCCTCCGCTTTCCGCTTGGTACGCTCCGCAGAATTACGGGCACATATCCGAGGCATTGCCGCTGCCTCAGTCGAAAAACGTTGAATTTCGGTTCGGCTGTGAGACGGAGCTTGACAAAGATTTGAGGCTTGGACTTTCGGCGGACAATTTCGACAAATTTGACTTTATAATCATTCCGACCACGCATCTTCACATGGGCGAAATCATTTCAAAAGACGCAACGGTCGAAGAAAGAACCTATGCATATGTAACACGGCTTGACAAGCTCCTTGACTTTGATTTGCCCTTTGAAAAAATCGGCATTGCACATCTGACAACGCCTCTTATAGCGAACGGAAACTGGGAAAATCATCTGAAAATGCTTGACATGATTTCAGATGAGACCTTTTATGAGCTGTTTGAAAAGATAAAAAGAAAGGGGGCGGGGGTCGAGCTGAACATGAACCCCTCAAGGTATACTCAAAATGAGCTTGAATCTGTCCTTCGCCCGTACAGAACAGCAAAAAAATGCGGCTGTAAATTCTATTTCGGCAGTGACGCGCACCATCCGCAGGGGTTACGGGAAGCAAAGGCGAGATTTGAGGGAATAGCCGAGCTTCTTGAGCTTGAGGAAAGCGAAAAGTTTGATTTTTGACTGCCGAAAAGCGGTTATATAATCCTCGGAGGACAGCCTGAAAAGGGAAAATTTACGCGTACATAAAAAGCAATAAGGGGCTGTAAAAAACATCGGGTTTTTTACAGCCCCTTTTAAAATTTTATTTCAGCGAGAATTTTTTGCGGCAAACCGAGGCAAGATCAGGCTCTTTCCAGCTCTTGCCGAGCCCCGTGAAGCCTATGTCCTGAGGCATACGGTAATCGGGCAGGTTGTCACAGCATGTAAGGGAAGCGCGTATTGCCTCGAGATAGCGGAAGCCGAAGCTGACGCTTGGCGCAACAAAGTGTCCCTCATCCCACTCGTTCCAGTTGTCAATCATGAAAAGCCGCTTTCCCCACGAGCCTTCGGGGAGCTTTTCAAGGCGCTTTGTCATAGCCGAAATGCAATCACGGTAGCCCTCGGGCGACAGATACCACGGGTAAGGATCCCATTCGGCGTATTTTGTGCCGAGCTCTACCCACTTTTGGCTAAGACGCGGCGTTGAGTCCCGAAAGCAGGAGGCGGTGGCGACGCGCATAGGGTCAAGCGAAAGATACTTGTCGAGCCTTGCAAGCTGTCCCGCTGTTATTTCGGCGTCGGTCGGCTCAGGCGCACTCGGCTTATAGTAGGCTGAGTATCCGAAGCTGAAGTCGTATCCTCGCGCCCATAGCTCGTCATAATACTGCTTTTCCGTCTGCCCGCACTCGGCGGCAAAAATCAGTCCCGAAAAGCCTGCTTTTACCGCATATTCCCGACAACGCTCAAACGCGCGCGCCTGCGATGACACGTCCGCAAAGCATTCATTTGCAAGACGTTTCTGATTGTAAACGAAAATCACGGGTTTTCCGTCTATTACGAGATAATTTTCGCGTTTGAAATAATTTTCTGTCCAGAACGGCATGAGATTTTCCACTATGTCCTTCTCGTCAGTGCCGCACCAGCGCGGCGACGCTTCATACATGATGGCAAATTTCATATAATGGGCGAACTTTGCGTGAAAGAGCGCTTCGTGAATTCCGTGACCGCAGCGCAGAGCGTCCTGCGTAACGGGCTTGCCGAAGTTTTCTTTAAGGCGGTACCAGCAGTAGATGAAGCAGTTTATGCCGTGCTCAACCGCCCATTTGATTTCCCAGTCGCATACCTCGGGGTTTTCCTCGTCGTAATAGCCCATGAGAGGCGTGCGCTCCGGCCAGTCGTGAAGATCGTCAAACCCCTCGTGCAAAAGCGCCGAGCCTTTTTTCCATGCGGCGTAGTAATGGGCGGCGACTATCATTCCGGGGGTCTTTTGAGCTACCGGACTTGGGGCGGTCGGATAATCCGTGAGCTTTATGTTGTACATATAAAGCCTCCTTTTGCGTTTTTTATGAATTATACCGCCCGAAACGCGGCTCGTCAACAATCAAAATAAAGGAAAAACCGTCCAAAATAAAGATTTTTGCCGCGCCGTGCGAAAAAAATATGTGCGGCTTAACACGGCGGCACCGATTTTTCCTAAAAAAATTTATAATTGCAAACTCGGCGCTTTCCTTAAAGGAAAAGAGCATTGATTTATCCGCTTTCGGAAGAAGAGGCGGTTTTCAGCTTTTCCGTTTTGCCTTTGCGGTGTTTTGGACAGCCGCCGCAGCCGCATTCTGCTTCTCCGCCGCCGCAAACAGTATATTCTCCGCCTTCTATACGCAGTCCCGTGCCGTCAACAAGGGCGAATGCCAGCTTTTTCCTTGCGGAATTATAAATCTGCTGTGCGGTAGAGCGCGCTACGTGCATATAGGCGGCACATTCTTCCTGAGAAAAGCCCTCTTTGTCAATAAGGCGTATCGTTTCGTATTCATCGACTGTCAGGGTTATTTCATAATCTGCTCCACCTTCCGGGTGAAATTCGCTGATTTTGGGAAGGCGGCATACTTTTCTGCATTTTCTCGGTCTCGGCATGCTTATATTCCTTTCAAAGATTATTGACAGAAGCCTTTATTTATGGTATCATAAAAACGATTTATGGCATATGTTATTTACCTTGTATTGTAACATATTTATTTCATATGTCAATAACAAAAATAAAGCGAGGTATTTATTTTGAAAGTAGTAGTTATCGGCGGCGTCGCAGCCGGAACAAAGGCGGCGGCAAAAATCAAGCGAGAGGACCGTTCGGCACAGGTTGAGATTTATACAAAGAGCCGTGATATTTCTTACGCGGGGTGCGGATTGCCTTATTATGTCGGAGGCGAAATAGAAACAAAAGACGAGCTTATCGTAAACTCCCCCGAAAAATTTGCTTCACTTACGGGCGCTTCCGTTCACACGGGAAAAGAAGCGGTCAGCGTTGACGCAAAGGCAAAAACCGTTGTTTTCCGCAGTATCGACGACGGCTCAATGCAAAAAGTGGACTATGACAAGCTGATAATTGCAAGCGGCGCATCGCCTGTCGTTCCAAACATAGACGGAGTCCGGCTCGAAGGCGTTTTCTGCGTCCGCACACCCGATGACGCCGTGAATATACGGGACTATATTGAAAAAAACAACTGCAAAAAGGCGGTTGTTGTCGGCGCGGGCTTTATCGGCATGGAAATGGCGGAAAACCTTATGGCGAGGAAGCTGTTTGTAACCGTTATTGACATGACAGGTCAGATACTTCCGAACATTCTTGACCCCGAAATGGCAGGCTTTGCCGCAAAAGAGCTTCGCGGCGGCGGACTTAAGATTATGACCGGCACTTCGATTTCTGCCGTTAAAGGCGAGAATAAAGCAAGCGCGGTTTTAACAAACGCAGGCGAGATAGAAGCCGATCTTGTCATTCTCAGCATCGGCATCCGTCCCTCTACCGATTTTCTTGATGGTACCGGCATTGAAATGATTCGGGGAGCGATAGCGGTAGACGAGCATCAAAAGACAAGCCTTGACGATATATATGCCGTCGGTGACTGCGCCATCGTTAAGAACCGTATAACAGGCGCACCTCAGTGGTCGGCTATGGGCTCGACCGCAAACATTACCGCGAGATGTCTTGCAAAAACGCTGACGGGAAATGACGTTACATACAGCGGTTGCCTCGGAACGGGTGTTGTCAAGCTCTCTGAGACGCTCAGCGCCGGCAGAACCGGACTTTCGGAGGAGCAGCTTAGCAAGGTGGAGGAATGCAGTAAGAAGGTT
>JBJFAQ010000077.1:0-6057 GCA_051887995.1 Eubacteriales bacterium | reverse complement strand
GAGTGAATTAAGTCCGCTGCCGCGAAGCTCAGACAGTCTGTTTTCTTTTTGTTTCATCAGCTTCCCGCCCAAATTTTTTTCTTAGTTTTTCCCGAAGACGGGAAAAATATGCGGCGGAAAGTGTTTAAGAAAAGAAGCGGTTTTTTCGGGAGAAAACCTTTTTTAAAAAAGTGTTTTCTCCCGATCCTTTTTTCCAAAAACTTTAATTAGCTTTTTATGCGCCTTTTGCAATGTAATCGGACTTGAATTTAAGAGCTTTATCTCACTTTAAGAACTACTTTTCCGACATTTTCTCCGCGCTCGATTATTGCGTGCGCCTCGTTTGCCTCATCAAACCTCATAATCTTATATATCGTGGGACGTATTTTCCCCTCTTCGATTTTCGGCCATATTTTTTCGACAAGCTCGCCGAGAATAGCAGACTTTTCCGCAACAGAACGCTTTCTAAGCATGCTTCCCTTAAACTCAATGCCCTTTGTGAGCACAGCTCTTAACGGAACGGTGGTCTCCGTGCCGGCAAGAGTTGAGATGAGCACCCAGCGGCAGCCCTCGTTTACATATGGAAAGGCTCTGCCGATAACGTCTCCCGCAAGGCAGTCGATGGCAACGTCTATGGGATGTCCGTTTTCCGCCTCGCGCGCTATAACTTCGATAACGTCCTCATGGGCGGTATTGACGACAACATCGGCGCCGAGATGCGCAATTTCTCTTTTCTTTTCCTCGTCAAGGACGGAGGTAATGACATAAGCGCCGAACGCCTTCGCCATAGGTATGCCCACGGAGGCAAGCCCGCTTGCTCCGGCAGGGAAAAAGAGAGTTTCTCCACACTTAAAACGTCCCTCTCCGAACAAATTTAAGTAGCAGGTTGCAAATGCTTCGGGAAGCGCCGCCGCTTCCTCCATGGAAAGCCCCTTCGGAACGGGCATAAGCATGGTGTAGGGAACTGCCGCGTATTCCGCGTAACCTCCGCCGCCGAGCAGAGCGCAGACCTTGTCGCCGGTCTTAAAGCGGCTCTTTTCCTCCGCTTGTCTTCCCATTTTCTTTATAACTCCCGCGATTTCAAGCCCCGGCCAGGGAGGGCAGCCCTTGGGAGACGGGTACTTTCCGTGCCGCTGGAGAATATCCGCGCGGTTCAGCGCAGAAGCAAATACTTCTACTATTACTTCGTCCTCGCGCGGAACAGGCTCCTCCACCTCTCGCATCACAAGAGTCTCATTTTCCACAAGTAAAGCTTTCATATTTTCTCCTTTCGCAAATCAAAGCTCAGAGCCTCTCATGGCAAGGCTTCTGCCACCGTCAATAATATATGTCTGTCCCGTGATAAAGCGCGCTTCGTCAGACGCTACAAAGCTGACCAAATTGGCGATGTCCTCCGCCGTGCACATTTCTCCGAGAAAGTTGGTTTCGTATTTATAGTGGTCATTATGATTCTCTTCCGGACGGGCGACAACGCCGGGAGCGACGCTGTTTACCGTTATATGATACTTTCCAAGCTCTTTTGCCAAGGATTTCGTAAGGGCGATAACGCCGCCTTTTGCCGCCGCGTATTCAGTGCAGTACCGAAGCCCGTTTACCCCGACAGTAGAGCTGAAATTGATGATTCTTCCGCCCTTTCCCTGCGCAATCATCTGTTTTGCCGCCGCACGGCTTGCATAAAGTGCGCCGTAAAGATTGACCTTCAGCACTTTGTCGATTACCTCGTCGCACTGCTCAAAAAGGAGCTTTCCCGCGCCTGGACCGCAAATGCGCGCACTTCCGCCCGCAACGTGTATCATGATGTTAAGCTCGCCGTAAATTTCGGCGGCTTTCTTCACCGCCGCGTCCACATCGGCCGAGTTTGTTACATCAAGAGTTAAAACCGACGCTTTTCCGCCGATTTCGTCTATTTTTGCCGCCGTGCCCTCGAGCGTTTCCATGTTTATGTCGCAAAGCAGCAGATTTGCGCCCTCTCTCGCAAGAGAAACGGCGACCTCGCTTCCGATATAGCCTCCCGCGCCTGTGACAAGTGCCGTCTTTCCTTCAAATCTCATTCTGTAAGGCTTCATTTCAGTTATCTCCTTTTTTACATATGTCCGCAGGCACGCAGTACCGTTCTGTGGACTGATTTTTCATATTCATATCCGAAGCGGTTTTCCGCTTCACCCTTCACTATCGCGGCAAGATCTCGAAGCTGATTATAATAGCGATACTTATTATCCGGCTCACAAAACTCAATAGGTCTAAAGCAGTTACGGTATGCGTTTGGCTTGTCCTCAAGATAACATTCCTCACCGTGAAGATTGACTTCAAGCGGCTTTAGCTCTATCGTGCCTTTCTCGCCGCATACGACAAACTGACGCCTGCCCCAGCCGTTCACCTCAACAGATGAGGTGCGTATCGTGACGTTTGCTCCCTCGTACCGAAGCACGGCAAGTCCGTTGTCCATCGTATTTATTCCGTTCTTTCCGGAAGAGGCGGAAAGCGGCACAACCTCCCGCGGCTCGCCCATTATCATCACCGCAAGATCGATAAGGTGCGAACCGAAAATAAACATACTGCCGCATGCAAAGTTTGAAAGCCAGCGCCTGTAATCGTCGCTGTGGCAAGTGGACATCTGCGCATCAATGTTGTATATCCTGCCGAGCTTCCCCGCTTTTATTTGCCTTATGATATGCTCTATACCCGGATTATAGCGGTACATATATCCGAGCTGCACCGTCGCGCCCGTCCTCTTTGCCGTGTCGAGCATTTTTTCATATGCCGCCATGTCCTCGCCCGCAGGCTTGTCCATATGTATCGAAATTCCGCGTTCCACGCATTTCTGCGCTTTTTCGACCAGCTTCCAAACGTCGGTTTCGACAAAAATAATATCCGGCTTTTGTGCAAAAAGCTCATCTTCGCTCATAAAAGGGATTCCCTCGTATCCGGGAAGCCCTCCGCGGCTCTCACGCCACGCTTCGTCCTCCTCGGCAACGCCGACAATTTCAAAAAGCTCGGGCAAGAGCTTTGCCGTCACCATTTTCATCTCGGCATGATTGTGTCCGATGCCTATCTGACCTACTCTGAGCCGTCCTTTTTCCACAGATTTCGCCTCCGTCCCGATTTTTATTTCTTTGTAATTTCATTGTAGCGCTTTTTTCGGCGCTGTAAATGTCCGATATGATTTTCTTGTCTTTTTTGAAACAAAAAACTCCTGTAATTTTTTATACGGACAATAGAATTTTTCACATTTTTGTGATATGCTTTATTTACAGAAAACAAAAAAGTCGGATTTTGCAGAGATATTCGAAAATACAGGGAGAATTTAGATTCTATGGAAATAAGGCACGCAGAGGAAAAAGACTTTGAGAAAATTATGAATATATACGATTACGCAAGAAACTTTATGGCGGAACACGGAAATCCTAATCAATGGGGGCCGACAAAATGGCCGCCTGCGCAATTGATACATAACGATATTTTATCCAAATCAAGCTATGTGTGTGTTCATGAGGACAGGATAGTCGGAACGTTTTTCTTTTTGTACGGCAAGGACATAGAGCCCACATATAGGCATATTGAAAACGGAAAATGGCTCAGCGACAGCGCATACGGTGTGGTACACCGTCTTGCGGGGGACGGCTCTGTAAAGGGAATCGGAAAATTCTGTTTGGAGTGGGCATACAGGCAGTGCGGACATCTTCGCATAGATACGCATGGAGACAATATTGTCTTACAGAATCTTTTGGGCAAAATGGGATTTACGCACTGCGGCACAATCTATGTCGAAGAGGACGACTTTCCAAGGCTGGCATACGAAAAACTGTAAAATTTCTTGATTTATGGAATGAAGCAAAACACACATCTTTGCTTTGTGACTTACGAAAAGTGGAAAAAAAACAAGCGTCCGTATGATAATTTCCATACGGATGCTGTTTTTTATGGAGGCACCGCCCTGTATATCGGCGGCGGTTTTGAGAGTTTTTTATGCAATTAGATTTGCGAAAAGCATGACCAGCGGCAGCGTGACGACGGTAAAGAGCGACGAAACTCCCACCGTAAGCGACGCATAACCCGGAGCAATGTCATAAAGCTCTGCGAACATGGTGATGTTTGTCGCGCAGGGCATGGCGGACACTGCGGCGGAAAAGAGAATTATGTATGACGGAAGCCCAAGCGCCTTTTCAATAAGGCAGACGGCAATCGGTATGAGTATAAGCCTGAAAAAGCACACATAATAAATCTTCGGGTCGGCAAAAATCTGCTTCGGCGTCTGCTTTGCAATAAGCGCACCGACAATGAGCACCGAAATCGGAGTGCAGAGGTTTGAGAGAAAACCGGTATAGCTTACGACAAATTCGGGAATTTCTATCCACTGAGTGAGAAAATACAAAATCAGCCCTATAGCGCACGGAACGGTTCCGTAGTTGAGCAGTACCTTGCGGGGAGTCATACGTATATCGTCGCGTCCGCGCGACAGAATGGCCATTCCCCATGTCCAGACAAAAATATTAAAAGCAACGATATAAAAAGAGCCCCAGAACTCGCCGGTGTCGCCGAAAATGGATTTCAAAATGGGAAAACCGATGAATCCCGCGTTTGCAAAGATGATGGAAAACTCCGTTATCTTCTTTTCGTCAATGTTTTTAACTGCTTTTGCACCGAAAAAGGCACATATGCTCATAAATATATGGAGCGCCATGCCTACGGCAAGAATTATCAGCCCCTCATGAGCCTTTGCGGCGGAATACTCCATTTTTATAAGCGCGTTTATTATCATCATCGGCTGACCGACGCACACAATCAGCTTCGAGAGGCGTTTTGACGCAATATCGTCAATGATTCCCGCCTTGCGGGCGACAAAGCCGGTGGCGAGCATGAGAAAAAGGACTACCATGGTGGATATCAGTGAATAAAAGGACTCGTTTGTCATTTCTGCAACCTTTCAGGACTAATCGGGAAAAATTCCGTGTTCTATGTCAAATTATTTGTGCAAGCTCATCGAGCTTCGCTTTGATTTTTTTCATGTCCGCGAGCATATCTTCTTTTTTTCGCGGGTCGCGCAGCAGCGCCGCCGGATGGTAAACCGCCGTTATAAGGTAATTGCCCTTCTTAAACCATTCGCCGTGCTCCTTTGTAATTTTGAAATCGGGTTTTATCAAGCGCATGGCGGCGATTCTTCCGAGGCACACAATTACCTTCGGGCGAATAAGCTTTACCTGCCCGCGTAGGTAGCCGATGCAGGCGTCCTCCTCCTCGGGCAAGGGATCGCGGTTTTTCGGCGGACGGCATTTGAGAATATTTGCAATATAGACGCTCTCTCTGTCAATGTCAACGGCAAAAAGATACCGGTCGAGCAGTTTTCCCGCCGCTCCGACAAAGGGGATTCCGCTCAGATCCTCCTTCTCGCCGGGGGCCTCGCCGACAAAGAGCAGCTCGGCATTTTCGTTTCCGGTTCCGAAAACACAGTTTGTCCTTGTTTTATGAAGCGGGCACGCGGTGCAGGACTCACATTCGGTCCGTAGCCCTTCAAGGCTCTCCATATTTTTTCCTCCCGAATATTTCATCTTTTTTCTTTTTTTGAAAACGACTTTTTATAGTATAGCATATTTTGAATTTTTATGCAATAGAAACGGCAAATTATTTTCAGAATTAAAAATTGCGGTGTGTGAAAAAATAAAATTGCGAAAGATATTTTCGCATTTCAGATATGTTTTAAGCAAACAGGAAGGCAGGATAATATAAAAATGAAAGAAACAAAGCAGGACGGGGGCATTCCGGTCGGGCTTTCGATGGCTATGGCACAGGATGTGGAAGCAATGAAAGCCTTCGGAACCATGTCGGCAGAGGAGCAGAATAAGGTAATTGCCGCCGCAAGAAACGCGCACTCAAAAGCGCAGATGCAAAGTATTGTAAACGGACTTGCAGGAAAATAAAAAAGACAAAATTTTTGCAGTCAAAGTAAGGAAAAACGCACCGCGCAGGGATTTTCCCTGTGCGGTGTTAGGTTTTATTGACAGGCTCTTTAAAAAGGAAATTACACAAAGTCCGAAGCCGCTTTTTCTTTGGCGATGCAGGCGCAAAGAAAAAGCTTAGCAA
>JBJFAQ010000076.1:0-6099 GCA_051887995.1 Eubacteriales bacterium | reverse complement strand
TCTGGCCATTGCCAAAGTTTCCAACATAGCGTCCACAATTGATGTGTTAAAGAACAAAGGACTTTGGACCTTTGCCGCCGAGGCCGGCGGCAGCCCTTACTACGACACGGATATGAGCGTTCCCGCCGCTATCGTGCTCGGAAGCGAGGGTAACGGTATATCCGAGCTTGTAAAAAAGAAATGCGACTATATAGTTTCAATACCCATGTACGGAAAAGTAAATTCCTTCAACGTTTCGACCGCCGCCGCCGTTATCCTTTCCGAAGCGGCAAGGCAGCAGAGGTTGAAAAAACAATCATGACAAGGAGTATGCTAAATGGCAAAAATGAAAAATGATGACGGAAAGCAGCTTTCGGTAGACGAAATTGTAAGCCGGCTTAAAGACAACATCAGCTCCGCCGATACAGGGGAGCAGACACCCGACTCCGCAGTCAGCAAAACCATCAGAAAAAAATCCGATAATCCGGACAGCGATATCGCTTCGATGCTGAAAAAATTCATGCCGGAGACCGAAACGAAGGATGATATCAGTGACTTTGAACTGGAGGAAGTCCCGCAGGAAAAAGCCTCAGAGTTTGACCTTGCTGTGGAATCGGACTATGAAACGGATTCATCGGAGCAATATGCAAAGCCTTTTGCGGGTAGCGCTAATAAGGGCAATGCCGATTTTGAACTTGATGACAACGTATCGGATATTGCCGATATCTTTATAGAGGACACAGCGGAAGAGGAAAAGAGTGATTTTTCGGAGCCGATTCCCGCGCACGAGCTCGATGACACGGGCGCTTCGGGATTTTTGGCGACGGACGGCGATTCTCTTGCCGACGCCGTGAGCTTTGAGGGCGAGAAAGCACCCGCCAAAAAGAAAAAGAAGAGCGGACTGTTTGCTCACAAAAAAGCTCAGAGCCTTGCGGACGGATATGCAAAAATGCTTGAAAAAGAGCTTGTCATGGAATCGGAGCAGGGCGGTGAACCTGAAACTTACGCGGATGCGGCAGAAGACAAGCCTTCATATGCCGATTTTGACATGACAGAGATGCCTGAGATAAACACGTCTGTAAGCGACGCGCCGAACCCCGATTTTTCGTCGCATGAAACGGAAGATTCGGTCGATGCAGAGCCCACGTATGACGCTGTTTCCGAGGATACTCCGCGGTCGGTGGAAAAGTCGGAAGAAACAGACCCCGTTCCGACGCAGGTATATGTCCTTGAAACTCCGGAAAAGAAACCTGAGCCTGAGGAAGAATACTATGCACCGGATAAAAAACCGCTTGCATTTGACAATGATGATGAAACCCCGATTGTTCCCGACGGTTCGGCGTTTGAAAACGTTGAAAGATCCGACGTCTCGGAATTTGAAAATGATGAACCGGCAATTTCAGAGAATGAAGTGTCGGAGAACGGCTCTGAGCTTGACGACAAGGATATAAACCTTATGATGGCGCTCGGATATGACGACGAGCTTGAAAAAACCATCGGCAAAAAGAAGGTGGATGAGCTTTCAGACAGCCTGAGCTCTGAAATCGTAGATTTTATTGACATCGACAACGCGTATGCTTTTGACGGCTTCGAGCTTAACTCGCCGGAGCAGTACCGCACGGTCGGCGCGCGTTACAAGCAGGAGCACAAGCAGGTCGGCATGCGCCTTATCGGAAGCGGAATTTTTGCTTTTGCACTGCTTATTTACGAACTGCTTCTGATGTTCGATTTCCCGTCGTCCGGAGCGCTCAATATACACCGTTATCCTGTTGTGGGGATTATGCTTTCGCTCCAGCTTCTCGTCCTTTCGGCGGCGCTTTCCTGGCGTCAGATTCTTGACGGCCTGCGCGATGCAATAACCTTCGCCCCGTCCGGTGCGTCTCTGCCGTCGTTTGCGGTGCTGATGACGATTTGCTACGACATTGTCATGGCGCTCATTGCGCCGAATACAGGGCTTCAGCTTTATAATTTTCCTGCCGCGCTCTGCCTGTTCTTCCTTGTCCTAAACGACTATTTTAACCTTTCACGCGAGATACGCGCATTCCATACAATCGCAACAAAAGCGCCGAAATATGCCGTCTCCACAGCCGAGATAAACTCTGAATCATCGCCTGAAAAGGAAATGATGGATATTTTCGCAGGCAACGATGAACAGCCGCAGGAAAAGGTGCTTGACGCACGCAAGGTCGGATTTGTTGAAAATTACTTCCGCAGAAGCAATATATACTCTCGTAAGGATCGCCGTCTGAATCTCGTGATTTTCCCGTTCCTTGCACTTGCTATTGCTCTTAGCATTGTTTCGTTTGTGACAAATAAGAGCGGCGTTACCGCGTTTAATATTTCTATACTGACTATCCTTATCGGAATGCCGATTTCAATGCTGTTTAACCGCAGTTATCCTATGTACGGTGCGGCTAAGGTCGCATTTGAAAAGGACGCGGCAATCATAGGCGAAGAATCCGTCGAAGAATACGCCGATGCTTCCGCTGTCACTTTCCACGACAGCGAAGTTTTCCCGGTTGAGGCAACAATAACGCGCGGAATCAAGCTCTATGACAACAACGCGATTTACTATGTTCTGTATCATCTGACAAGCCTGTATTCAAAGATCGGCGGTCCCTTAAAGACGCGTCTTGAGCAGGCGACGGCGGAAATGGGTCATTCTGAGGACGTTCAGATTGTCCGAATCGCCGAAAAGGGCGTTGAAGCTGTCGTTGACGGAAAGGTACACGTGCTTGCAGGTCAGGCGGAATTCATGAGTGAAAATCAGATTCCGGTCGGAAACGACCCTGATGACGAAAAAATGAGTCAGGAGGGCTGTTCCACACTTTATCTTGTCCTTGACGGTGTTCTCAGCGCAAAGCTGTATGTTCAGTACGATATAGACCACACTTTTGAGGACGTTATCGCAACGCTTGCGAGCGAAAAAATGGAAGCTGTAATTTATACCTGCGACCCGAACATCGACGGAGACTTGCTTGCGGCAAGGCTCGGTGACGAAGACTTTGCGGTGCGTATTGTCAAGTGCTCATCGCCCGAAGAAAACGAGGCGTATGTCGAAAGCGCAGAAGGCGGCGTTGTCGCAAGGCATTCGCTCCTTTCGCTGGCTTCCGCTCTTACGCTTTGCAACAAGATTCGCAGAGTGAGAAAGACATCAAAAACTGTCGGAACGGTTTCTATGGTGATAAGCATTATCATGATGATTTTCCTTGCGCTGTTCAGCTCAAAGCTCGGCGTTCCGTCGGTTTACGTGGCGCTGTACCAGATTTTCTGGATGCTCCCGATGTTTCTTTTCACAAAGCTTTACGTTAAATAAATAAAAATCGTGAGTTTCCCATTGGGAAATTCACGATTTTTCTATGAGCCGAGAATAAGCACCGGTAATATATTCAAAAACCAATTTATATCCTGTGAGAGCGGCTGTGTTTACTTAAGCAGTTTTTCAATATCTGCGGCTTTCAGCACCTTTCCCTGCGATATTGCCTTTTCGTTTACCACGAGAGCCGGCAGATTCGTAACGCCGTATGAAATAATCTTTTGCATGTCGGTGACGTAGTCAACTTCAATATTCAAGCCCATATTGCTTACCGCAAGCTTTGCATTTTCGTACATCTCATGACAGGATTTGCAACCCGCGCCTAATATTTTGACACAGGAAATGTTTCTTTCTGCTGTGGAACTGCAATTTGTGCTTTTCTTTGCCTCACTTTCGGCGGTGCGGCAGGCACAGGATGCGGTTTCTTTTTTCTTTCCGAAATTGAATAGTGACATATTTAATACCTCCAAAAATTTTTATATAATGAACGGTTGTATTATGTTAAAGAAGTATCCGACGGCGATGATACCAACCGTGCATATTACGATGAAAAGAGCCAGCAATTTAGGCTTCAGCGCCTTTCGAAGCATGATCATAGACGGAAGGGACAGGGTAGTAACGCTCATCATAAAGGACAGTACAACCCCAAGCAACGCACCTTTTGCAAGAAGCGCTTCTGCAATCGGAATCGTGCCGAATATGTCCGCATACATAGGCAAGCCTGCCAAGGTCGCTAAAATAACGCCGAGTGGGTTTTTGTTTCCGAGAATTTTGACAATGAAATCCTCAGGTATCCAGTTATGAATTACAGCACCTACGCCCACGCCTATAAGTACATACGGAAATACCTTTGCGGCGGTGGAAAGCACTTTGTCAAACGCATATTTAAGACGGTCTTTGAAATGCAGTTTTTCCTGCGGCACATCAAGCGGCTGTCCGTTACGGATAAATTCTTCCACTTGATTTTCAAGGTGCATTTTTTCGATAAGCGTTCCGCCCGCAACGGCGATCACAAGACCGAGCAACACATAAAAAACCGCAATTTTCCACCCGAAAATGCTCATCAGCAGTACAAGGCTTCCAAGGTCAACCATTGGCGAGGAGATAAGGAAAGAAAATGTTACTCCGAGCGGAAGCCCTGCGCTTGTGAATCCCATAAACAGCGGAATGGACGAGCAGGAGCAAAAAGGTGTCACCGTGCCGAGCAGAGCCGCGATAATGTTTGCCGAAATCCCGTGAAATCTGCCGAGTATTTTCTTTGTCCGCTCCGGCGGGAAAAAGCTCTGAATATATGAGATAATCAAAATCAAAACGCCGAGGAGAACCATAATCTTAATCGTATCATAGATAAAAAAACTGATTGTGCCGCCGATTTTTCCTTCGGGGTCAAAGCCGCAGGCGCTCAGAATTTCACATATTATGCGGCTCAGCCACCTCGTACCGAGGATTTCATTTTGAATGAAATCCCATACTGCATTTATTGCCTCCATTAAAAGTCTCCTTTTATATACATATATTCAAATATATCTATGCAACGGCTTTGAAGGAAGCCGTGCCGAAAAATGATTTTTCCTTACTTTTCAAAGCACGGCTTGCCGTTCCGCTCCTATTTGTGGGAAGTCAGTTTTTTTAAATAGTCTGCTGCGATGTTTGCCCCCTCTTCGGAAATGGAGTAATGCATCCATTTGCCCTCCTTGCGGCCGACCACAATACCCGAATCGCAAAGAATTTTCATATGGTGAGACAGTGTAGGCTGTGTTACATTGAGTTCTTCCAGCAATTTGCAGGCACATTTTTCGCCCGATTTCAGCAGTTTTAGAATACGGATACGGTTTTCATCGCAGAACGCTTTGAAAATCACGGCAATTTTCCTTTCATCAAGCTCCAAACCACTCACCTCCGCGTTAACATTATACAATACATATAGATGCTTGTCAATATGCTATTCTGGAAAAGATTCGACCTTTCGGCGGACGCCTTAAAATTCAGTCTATCAAGGAAAGTGTATTTTTTATATCATCATCAATGCAAATCGCCTGACTTTTTATATCCGACGGGCAATAGCTTTCCCCGAGATTGATACATGCATAAACTGACTTTGGATTTTGTGCCGTCATCTGCCAAAACGGATACTTTATGATACCGGGAGTATTCATTCCGACGCCGAGCTCCAAAAACAGAACATGCGAGCCGGTATGACATCGAATAAAATCCTCGAAGCGCCTTTTTGCGGCATGCCAACCTTCGTCCTGCACAAAAAAGCTGTCGCATCGCAGATTCATTGTCATAAGTGCGCCGCAAACAGGGCATTTCGGCACAAGATGTGTCGGAATCTTCATGTTTTTTTGCTTTTCGACCATTTCACGGATGGCTTTTTCATTGTCATAAGTCTTACTGTGACAGGCTTTGGAGCATTGCCACAGACCGTAATCGCCCTGCGTGTAGAAAAGTCGTTTTTTATTAAATCCCGCCTTCTGGAATTGATGGTCAACATTTGTTGTCAGCACAAAATAGTCCTTGTTTTTCACAAGCGCAAGCAGGTCGCTGTACGGTTTGCCGACAAAAGTGTCATATCGGTTTACAAGGATGTGCCTTGACCACCACGCCCAGTATTCTTCCGGTGTGTTATAAGGATAGAAACCTCCAGAATACATATCTTCAATGCCGTATTTTCTATGAAAATCCGAGAAATATCTTTCAAATCGCTCGCCGTCATAGGTAAATCCCGCAGATGCGGAAAGTCCGGCTCCTGCGCCTATTACAACAGCGTCGGCATTGCGAATTTCCTCCCTTAGTCTTTTTAT
>JBJFAQ010000075.1:0-27002 GCA_051887995.1 Eubacteriales bacterium | reverse complement strand
GTATCTTTATGGAAAGACAATATGTGGTATTTGAAGAAAAAAACAAACCTGTACTTAAATGCGCCGAGATGCGGGAAATTGCCGATGACGAAGTTCTTATTGAGCTTGACTATTCCGTTATAAGCGCGGGAACGGAGCGTGCCATGCTTACCGGAATGCCGAACGTTATGGGAAAATTCCCGCGTATTCCGGGTTACAGCGGTTGCGGGCATGTAATAAAAGTCGGCAAATCCGTAACCGATGTAAAACCCGGCGACAAAGTGCTTTGCGACCACCTCGGTCATACATCCCTTGCCGCCGCGCGGCGCAGCACCGGAAGCGGAAAAGGATACATCAAAATACCGGACGACACCGATATGCTTGAAGCATGCTTTGTCATTATAGGTTCGATGGGACTTCAGGGACTTAGGAAAACAAAGCCTCAGTTGGGCGAGACAATCATGATAACAGGGCTGGGCATACTCGGCATGTTTGCCCTTCAGGGTGCGGTACTCTGCGGCGGTTCGCCCGTTATTGCGGTGGATTTTGACGAAAAAAGGCTTGAAACTGCGCTTGAATACGGTGCAGACTATGCGTTTTCTCCGCAAGAGCCGGACTTTGCCGAAAAAGTAAAGGCAGTGACAGACGGCAGAATGATAAACTGCAACGTTGAGGTGACAGGCTCGGCAAAAGCGCTTGAGCAGGCGCTGCGTCTTGCCGCCCCCATGGGAAGAATTGCGCTCACGGGCTGCACGAGAATTTCCGACATAAATATTGACTATTACTCTCTTGTTCACCGCCCGGGAATACAGCTGATAGGCGCTCACAATTTTGTGCGACCCGCGGCAGACTCTTACGAGGGCTACTGGACGCGTCACGACGATTATTCTACAATTCTTAGGTTTATGAAGCGCGGAAAAATGTCCGCAAAACCGATAATTTCCGAGATAATAGGGCTTTCCGACATCGAGCGTGTATATATGCGCCTTGTGGAAAATCCAAATGCGCCGCTTGGAATCGTTATCGACTGGCACAAAAAATAAATGTTGCACGTTCCGCAGATATCTGCACGCGGAACGTGCTTTTTTTGCGCAAATCTGCGTAAAATACGGGAAATCCGCAAAATTCCCCTTGATAAAAGAAAAATACTGTGGTATAATTTATTGGATAATAATTTCATTTTTAAGAAAAGGATTTAACTGCTGCGGCAGTGATAGGTCAAATGTCTTCCTTATTTTTACCCGATTATATGTTCGACCGCGCAACGGACATCTCGCCGGAATTTCTGCTTTCGGTGGGCATACGTTCGGTTTTTGTGGATATTGACAACACGCTTGCACCGTACGAGGCTCCCGAACCGAACGCAAGAACGGTCGCCTGGATCGAAAGTCTTAAAGAAAATGATATCTCAATCGTTCTTATGTCAAACAACGACGCGGGAAGAGTCCACCGCTTTAACAAAAACCTGCGCATTCCGGCATATTTCGACTGCAAAAAGCCCTCGACAAAATGCTATGTGAGCGCGCTTGAGCGGATAGGAAGAGACAGGGCGGAAACATGCGTCATCGGCGACCAGATATTCACCGACGTGCTCGTCGGGAAGCGTCTCGGTCTGCGCGCGATACTCGTGCCGCCGATACACGACAAGAAAACCTTCCTCTTCAGAATAAAAAGATTTTTTGAAAAGCCCTTTATCGCTTATTTCAAGCGCCAGCAGGTGAGAAAGCAGTTTCTTCAGTAAGGAGGCCAAAAATGATAAAAGCCACATTCGGTCCGGCGGGCAACAGCGAGAGCTTTTACGCCGCAGGGTTTAAATCCACGATGGAGGCGTTCGGCTGGCTTGCCGAAATGGGACTTGACGCATATGAATATCAGGCGGGAAGCGGTCTGCGCACCTCGGACGCCACACTTGCCGCCCTCGGCAAAAAGGCAAAAGAGCACGGAATACTCATGTCTCTGCACGCTCCGTATTTTATCTCGCTTTCCGGAGTTGACCCGGAAAAGAGACTGAAAAGCATCGACTATATAACAGCGTCGGTAAAAGCGGCGGAGCTGCTCAATGCCGACACCGTAGTTATCCACAGCGGGAGCGCCGCAAAAATAAGCCGAGACGAGGCGATGGAGCTTGCGCGCGACACGCTCTGCCGCACGGCAGAGGCAGTGGGAGATACCAAGGTCAAGTTGGGACTTGAAACAATGGGAAAAGTCAATCAGCTCGGCACGCTTGACGAAGTGATTGAGCTTTGCAAGGTGGCGCCCGTTTTTTATCCTGTCGTTGATTTCGGACACCTTAACGCAAGGGACGGAGGCGGCGTTTTCCCAAATGCCGATGCATACAAGCGCGTTTTTGAAAAAATCGGCGAAAAGCTCGGCGATGACAAGGCAAAATATCTGCACTGCCACTTTTCAAAAATAGAGTACACGGGCGCAGGCGAGAAAAAACACCTGACCTTTGAGGACAACACCTACGGTCCCGAATTTGAACCGCTTGCCGAGACTATTGTAAAATATGATCTTGCTCCCCGCATCATCTGCGAATCCGCCGGAACGATGGCGGAGGACGCGCTTTCAATGAAGCGCAGTTGTGAAAGGCTTTCAGAATCGTTTGGAAAATGAAAGGAAAACAAATATGACAAGAAAAGACAGGCTTCTTGCCGCAATAGACAAAGATATTGACGCGATAATTATTACGTCGGAGCTTAACCAGTACTACCTCAGCGGCTTCAGCTTCACGGACGGATATGTTCTCGTCACGCGAAAAAAATCATATCTCATAACCGATTTCCGGTATATAGAAGCGGCTCAGAAGACGGTAGGCAAGGAATTTGAAATAATTATGCCTGATTCCTCAATGGGAATGGAAATCGCGGCGCTTCTCCGTGAAAACGGCGTCAAACGCCTTTATTTTGAGGACAAAACGCTGTCCTGCGCCGATTATCTGCGTTTCGGAGAGCTGTTTGAAGGAATAGAGCTTGTGCGCGGCGGCTCTGATGTTATCGAGGCGCTGAGAGAGCGCAAAACAGCGGATGAGCTTGAGCTTATCGGACGCGCGCAGAAGATTACGGACGCTGCGTTCGCTCATATTCTTGACTTTATAAAGCCGGACATGACCGAACTTGAGGTCGCGCTTGAGCTTGAGTTTTTTATGCGCGGACAGGGAGCGCAGTCAGTGGCGTTTGACACTATCGCGGTATCCGGCGTCACATCATCTATGCCACACGGCGTTCCTACGGCGAAAAAACTGGAAAAAGGCTTTTTCACTATGGACTTCGGCGCGCGCCTTAACGGCTACTGCTCCGACATGACGCGAACCGTCGTGCTCGGAAAGGCGGACGCGGAAATGAAAAAGCTCTACAACACTGTTCTCAAGGCGCAGCTCGCCGGAATTGAAAAAATAAAAGAAGGAGAGAGCTGCTTTGAAGCCGACAAAGCGGCGCGGGATATTATCGGAAATGCAGGCTACCGCGGCTGCTTCGGTCACGGTCTTGGGCACGGCGTCGGAATGTTCATTCACGAAGCTCCGAGACTTTCGCCCAAAGTTTCCCCTGAAAAGAAGCTGGAGGCGGGGCACGTTGTCACCTGCGAACCGGGCATTTACATTCCCGGCAAATACGGTTGCCGCATTGAGGACATGCTTGCCGTGACGGAAAACGGCACAATCGACTTTACGAAAAGCCCGAAGGAGCTTATAGAGCTGTTCTAATATAAAAAAGCGGCACGGAGTGAAATAACGCAAATTCCGTTGCCGCTTTTTCTTTGCCGAAACAGGCGCAAAGAAAAAGCTTAGCAAAAAGAAAGCGCCGAAAAGGAATTTCACCCACTGCGGTGGGCGACCGAGGCTACGCGCCCCGGTCCGGCGCCGCCTTTTTTAAAAGGCGGGCGAAAATTTTAACTATTTTACAGTGCCTACGAAGTCTTGCGAAAAACGGGCGAAAATTTTTAAAAATCAGGCGGATGAACCCATGTCTCCCGCCTGATTTTATTTTATTAAAATTTACTTGGGATTTTTTCGGCGTCGCGGCCGCAAAATCACATTTCTCCTACCTTTCGGAGAATATCGACCGCCGGGGCAGGCAGCCGTCCAAGCCAATCCGGACCTATATTCACAAGATAATTTACTCCGTTTGCATTAAGGCTTTTTTTCAGCTCACTTACGCGCTCTGCGGATTTCCACTCATCGTCGAAATACTTAAATCCCCAGGTTTTATTGAGCGTCGTCGGTGTCTCGCAGAGAAGCCCGCTCTCGCCCCTCATATCAAGCTCGTTATCGTGACCCGAACGGTAATCTCCCATACCGTTTCCGATGCGGGAGTTGACAAGGCAATCCGGCTGATAATGCTTTATCATGTCGTAAAGCTCACGGCTCTGAACTTCGTTTATCGTTCTCGGCGTGTCGCACCAGACAAGACAAAGCTCTCCGTATTTTGTCAGTATTTCTTTCATCTGCGTCTTGATTTTTCCCTCAAAACAGCGCGTATAGTCTTTCTTTTCATTGTCCGGGAAATCCCAGTCGTTTGTCCAGCTCATGCCGTGATTTGTATGACCGGAAAGATATCCGCCGCCGTCCGGTTCATGCCAGTCAAGGTCTTGGGAATAGTATAGGCCAAACTTCAACCCGTGCTTATAGCATGCCTCGGCAAGCTCCGCGATGATGTCGCGCCCGAAGGGCGTTCCGTCAACGGCGTTGAAATCGTCCCATTCGGATTTGAAGAGCGCAAACCCCTCGTGATGCTTTGAGGTTACAACTATGTACTTCATGCCCGCCGCTTTTGCGGAAAGCACCCACTCTTCGGCATTAAAATAAATCGGATTGAAGGCTCGTGCAAGCTTGCCGTATTCCGCATTCGGAATCTCAAAGCGCGACTGAATCCATTCACCGATATATTCCATGCGCTGTCCCCTCCACTCGCCGCCGAGAACAGAGTAAAGTCCGAAATGTATCATCATTCCGAAGCCCGCTTCCTTAAACCATTCCTTATTGTTCATAATTTCCTCCTTGAATTTGATTTCGGTCTGCCATACAATAATAATTATAAGCATTATAAGCAAAAAATAAATATTCGTTATAGTCTTTTTGTTGTCCGAAATCGTCATATGAGGTGAAAAATGAACTCTCTGCACTTTAATACCTTCGGAAGGACCGCCGTGCGCGGAAATTGGCACATAACGCGAAGCTCTGCCGTAAACAGGCTCTATTTTCCCCACTCTGAGGGGGCGTATTTTGTTGTCGGCGGCAAAAAAACTCCTTTTGTTCCGGGAAATCTATACATTCTGCCTGCCGCCCTCGGATACAGATTAGAAAAGGACGAAGACTCCGTATTTGACCATACATTTTTTGATTTTGAGATAACCCCGCCCCTCTCGGCAGACGCTTTTACCGTTCTGCCGCTCGAAAAATATCCGGTACTTGAGCATTTTTGCCGCTGTTTTGACGCGCTTTTTAATTTTTTCCCATGCCGAAGCGCCGAATTTCTTCCCCTTATCTCATCGGAATTTGAAAATCTGCTGTTTGTCATTGAAAAAATCACCCCCCTGCCGCGTATTTCCGACGAGCGCGTCCGCGAAGCGCTTGAGTTTATTCACGAAAATTACGGCTCGCATATAACCGCCAAAGACATATCTCAAAAGGTCTGCCTTGAAAAGTCATATTTCATAAAGCTGTTCAGCCGGGTAATGAAGCAGACGCCTTATCATTATCTGAAATGCTACCGTCTGGAAAAGGCGCTCGCGCTTCTGAGAAGCGGCGCAAGCGTCAAGGAAACGGCGCTCGCCTGCGGATTTGAAAGCACTGCGGCGTTCTCGCACTGCATGAAAAAGTCGCTCGGCTTCCCGCCGAGCGACAAAAAAGCATAATACGGCTAAAAGGGAGTGCCGGTTGCCTTTAGTATCGCCGATTTTCAGAGCCTATCAGACGAAGAAAAATTTTTCGGATAAAGTCAACCGGGAAAACGGTAAGCGCAAGCAAAAGCGTCGTGCCAAGCTCCGAGGACGAAAGAGGCACTGTGCGCAGCACGCTGCCGCCGAGATAAATGAAACCTATCTGTATCACTGCAATCGAAATCATAATGGATATAAACGCCTTGTTTTTCCCGATTCCGCGGAAAATGTTCAGACTGTCCGTTCGCGCGCAGAAACAGCAGAATACCGAGGAGAAAATAAACAGGGCAAAAAAGGCAGTAAGCAAGTACAGATTATCCGCATCATAGCGGAAAAGACTTGTTATGGCGGGGAGCTTTAAAAATGCAAGGCAAAGCAAAAGAGTAAACGTGCCGAGCGTTATTATCTCCCCCACCATATACCTGTTCAGTATCTTCTCGCTGCGTTTTTTCGGCGGCTCGTCAAGGCAGGATGGCAGTGCCGCCTCCCCTGCAAAGGCAAGACCGCCGAGAGTGTCCATTATAATGTTTATCCAGAGCATCTGTACCACGGTTACAGGTGCGTCGTAACCGATGAACGGACCTATCATGGAAACTCCGACGGCGCACAGGTTCATTGTAAGCTGAAGTACAATGAATTTACGTATGCTTTTGAAAATATTGCGTCCGTAAAGAACTGCCCGCACAATAGACGCAAGATTTCCGTCGAGAATGATAATATCTCCCGCCTCTTTTGCGACCTGTGTGCCGCCGCCCATGGCAAATCCTATGTCTGCGCGCCTAAGCGCAGGCGCGTCGTTGATGCCGTCCCCTGTCATACCGACCACTTTTTCCGCCTCCTGCGCCACGCGCACGAGGCGGCTTTTGTCCGAGGGCAAGGCGCGCGCGATAACGCCGATACGTGGAAGTAGCTCGCGCAGCCGCACATCGCCGAGCTTTGCCATCTCGGAGCTTGTCATGCATATATCAACATTCCCCCCGAGGATTCCGCACTCCTCGGCAATGCTTGCCGCCGTTTCGGCATTGTCTCCCGTAACCATAACGACGTGTATTCCGGCGCGGCGCAAAGCGGCAACTGAGCTTTTTGCCTCCCTTCTCACTCTGTCTGCAAGCACCGCCGCCGCAACAAGCGTAAGAGCAGGGAGAGAACCGCCATCGGCACGCCCCTCTCCCTTGCATATAAGCACTACCCGCTTGCCGACGGCGGTAAGCGAGGACAGCCTTTTTTCAAATTTCACACGGTTAAAATCCGAGGTCGTACCGTCTGCGCGGAGAAAACTGCGCACGTATTGCATAAGCACCTCGGGCGCGCCCTTCACAAGCGTCATACCGTGCTTTCCGCCAAGCGTAACGGCGGAATATTTCCTTGCGCTGTCAAACGGTATTCTTCTTATTACCGTTTCCTTTTCCGCAAGATGCGCAAACGCCGCCGTGCTCTCGGCAAATGCCATGTCCGTCATGTTGCCTCCGACGGCGCACACTCCGCGCTCTCCGCCGCTTATGACGGAGGAGGTGTTGAGAAGCCCTGACAGCGCAAGGCATAAGGTTACATCATCAGGCTCCTTTCTTCCTTTTGATGAAAGCGAAAAAACGCTCCCGTCGCCGAGTATGTATTCGGTTACGCAAAGCCGTCCTTCCGTCAGCGTACCGGTCTTGTCGGTGAAAAGAATATTCATGCTTCCCGCCGCCTCTATGCCGACGGGTTTTCGGACAAGCACGTTGTCCTTCACCATTTTTTTAATGTTCGCAGACAGCACAACCGCTATCATCATCGGCAGTCCCTCAGGCACAGCAACAACAATAACGGTAAGCCCCAGGGTAAAAGCGTGAAAAAGCTGACCGAAAAGATACTTCATGTCCGAGAGCTTCATTTGTATCAGCGCCGGGTGAAAGCCGCTGTCAATAAAAAAGCTGTTGAAGAGATACGCCACGGCGACAAGCACCGCGGCAATATATCCGAGTTTGCTTATTGCGCCCGCAAGCGCGGTCAGCCGTATTTTAAGCGGGCTTTCGCGCGTCTGCATCTGCACCTCCTGCGAAATACCGCCGAGAAAAGTCGCGTCTCCGACAGAGCAGACGACCGCTTCACATTCGCCCGAAATGATAACACAGCCGCCAAGCAGAGAAAAGCTCTGCGACGGGTCAAGCCGCCTTCCGGGAGACGTATCCGGACGCCTTTCTGGCTCTTTTGACACCTCCCTTTTTTCCCCCGTCATCGACGACTGATCTACCCCGATAAAGCCATCTGTTATAACGCAGTCAGCGGGTATTTTTTCTCCCGCCGAAAGAATGAGAAGGTCGCCTACGACAATATCCGTTGTCGGAATCTCAACGACAGAGCCGTCCCTTACCGCCCGTACATTTAATCTTTCGCTCTCCTCACTGAGCTTTTCAAACGCCTCCTCGCTTCCGTATTCGGACATTGTTGAAATAAACGTGGCGAGAAAAACAGATATTCCGATGCCGACAGTCTCATACCAGTCCGAGCTGCGGAAAAGGAACAGAATGTTAAGAAGAAGCGCCGAGAGCAGTATTCTTATAACGGGGTCTCCCATATTGGCGATAAACTGCCTCAAAAACGAACGTTTCTTGCTCTTTCCGAATCGGTTTTCACCGTAAATACGCCTCGATTCCTCAGCCTGTGTCTTGCTAAGCCCTCGCGAGACCGCCTTTTTTGCTCCCACCATTTATTTTTTCCTCCGTATATCTTTTTTCATATTTTTATGAAAAAAAGGGAAAAAAAAGAAGCGTTTTTCCTTGACTTTTAAACGGCATGCGGGTATAATGCCCCTGAGGTGATGAATATGTTCGGTGTTTGTACTCCGGAAAAGGCGGGAGTTTCCTCCGCCGATGTGCTGAAGCTCATAAAAACCTTTGACAGCTACGGGTTTTCAACGCACAGTATAATTATCGCACGCGGAAACAACATTTTTTTGGAATGCTATTATGCTCCGTTTACAAAAGATTTCAAGCACCGTATGTATTCGGTCTCGAAAAGCTTTGTCTCTGTTGCCGTGGGGCTTTGCGCGGACGAAGGACTGCTCTCCCTTGACGACCCGTTTATGAAGTATTTCCCCGAATATGAAAATGAGTGTACAAAAGAGAACGAATATCTGCACATGCAGACTATACGCGATATGCTCAGAATGGAGACGGTCGCAACAAGCATAAATTGGTTCACAAGCGGCACAAAGGACAGATGCGAGGTCTATTTCAGAAAAGAAGGCGCGCGTGTTCCGGGCACAACGTTTGAATACGACAGTTCCGGCTCGTTCATGCTTTGCTCCATCGTTGAAAAGGTGACGGGAAAGCCGTTTCTTGAATACATGAAGGAAAAATTTCTCCTTAAAATCGGCTTTAGCGAGGACTGCTACTGCCTTGGTTGTCCCGGCGGACATTCATGGGGAGATTCGGGAGTCATGTGCCGTCCGCGCGACCTGCTTACCTTTGCGCGCTTTGTCGCAAACGGGGGTACATGGGACGGTGTACGCTATATCAGCGAGGAATACATGAGGGACGCGGTAAAACGTCAGGTCGACAACGACCCGCTTGGGTACGAAGCGTACAATCATTACGGCTACGGCTATCAGATTTGGAAAACGCCAGGAGACGGCTTTGCCTTTGTCGGAATGGGGGATCAGTTTGTCATTTTCGACCCAAAGACAGATATCATCTTCATAATAAACTCCGACAACCAAGGAAGCACAGCCTCACGTGCTATTTTGTACGACCGTCTTTTCAGATTTTTCTTTCCGTCGGTCTCTGACGCGCCCCTGCCCGAAAACCCCGAGGCGCAAAAAGAGCTTTCCGATTATATTTCTTCGAGAAAACTTGTTGCGCTCGGGGGAAACACGGACAGCGAGCTGCGCGCTTCCGTTGACGGCAAAACATATCTTCTTGACAAAAATCCCATGAATATAAAATGGCTGCGCTTCAACTTTGACGGCGATAAGGCGACGCTTACATACGAGAACGCACAAGGGGAAAAGGTTCTTCCGTTCGGACTTTGCCGCAACGAGTTTTCCCTTTTTCCAGAGGAAGGCTATTCTGACCTTGTCGGAACTCAGGGCGAAGCCGGACATAAATATGAGTGCGCCGCCTCCGGCGCATGGACAGAGCCGGAAAAGCTCCGCATAAAGGTTCAGATAATTGACAAATATTTCGGGAATATCGGAATGACATTCGGTTTTCGCGGAGAGCGAATCGGGGTTCATATGACAAAGAACGCAGAAGCGTTTCTTTCCGAATACGAAGGCTTCGCCGCAGGAAAAAGGATAAAATAATTAAAAATTTTCGCCCGCCTTTTGGGGAAGCCGGCGCCGACCGAGGCGCGTAGCCTCGGTCGCCCACCGCAGTGGGCGAAACTCCTTTCGGCGCTTTCTTTTTGCTTAGCTTTTTCTTTGCGCCTGTACCGGCAAAGAAAAAGCGGATATGGACTTTACGTGATTTCATTTCGTATCGTTTTTCAATGTTTTTTAGATAAGACAAATCCGGCTGACCTACAAAGGTCAGCCGGATGTCTTATATTCAAATGTTTAAATACCTTATAACGCCGGACTTACATTTCAAAATACTCGTCTCTGCCTGCGCCGACGGAAACGTATTTGATATTAGAGCCTGTCACCTTGGCGATATATTCAATGTACTTTCTTGCGTTCTCCGGCAGGTCGGAGGCGGAGCGGCAGGAGGAAATGTCGCAGTTCCAGCCGTCAAGATATTCATATATTGGCTCGGCACGCACAAGCTCGTCTCCGCTCGGGAAAACATCGACGCGTTTGCCGTCTACCTTATAGGCAACACAGACCGGAATTTTCTCAAGGTAGGAAAGCACATCAAGCTTGGTAAGCGCAATCTCGGTCGCGCCCTGCATAAGCGCGCCGTACCGTGATGCAACAACGTCAAAACCGCCAACACGGCGCGGACGACCCGTTGCGGCGCCGTATTCACCGCCTGCTTCGCGCAGAGCATCTCCCTCGCGTCCGAAAAGCTCGCAGGTAAACGGTCCTTCGCCGACACAGCTTGAATACGCTTTCATAATTCCGATAACGCTGTCGAGCTTCTTTGAAGGAATTCCCGCGCCGATAGGCGCGTAAGCCGCAATAGTGGAAGAAGACGATGTATACGGATAAATTCCGAAGTCAATATCACGAAGCGCGCCGAGCTGAGCCTCAAACATGATGTTCTTGCCCTCTTCGACGGCGTTTCCAAGATACTCTGTCGTATTTTTAATATAAGGAACAAGCGGGAAGCCGAATTTTTCGAGCCACGCATACATTTCCTTGTCGGAAATCGGCTCGTGGCGGTAGCCGCCGGCAACAGTCAGGTTCTTCCATTCGACAATATCCGCAAGATGCTCCTTCAAAGACTCGGGATGAAGCAGATCGCCCATCCTGATGGTCTTTTTCATGTATTTATCAGCGTATACGGGAGCTATACCGCGTCTTGTTGAGCCGAACTTCTTGTCGGCAAGGCGCTCCTCCTCGAGAATATCCAGCATCTTGTGATACGGCATGCATATCGTTGCCCTGTCGCTTATAACAAGGTGATTTGGCGTTATTTCAATTCCTTTTTCACGCAGAGAATTTATTTCTCCGGTCAAATGCTCAATGTCTATGACCATGCCCGGGCCCATGACGTTCACCGTGCTGTCGCGCAGTATTCCGGACGGAAGCAGGTTGAGTATGAATTTACCCTTTTCGTTCACCACGGTATGTCCCGCGTTATTTCCGCCCTGATAGCGAACCACAACGTCATACTTTTCGCTGAGCAGATCGACCATTCTGCCCTTTCCTTCATCGCCCCAGTTTGTACCAACAACGGCTGTTAACATTTTTGTTTCCTCCTCATACCTTTATCTCGGCGGCAACGCCGAGCAGTTCTTTGTTTTTCTCAAGCACAGGCTTTGCATAAGTCCGAACGAAGTCCTCGGTCTGCTCCGGGGCGCACCCCACAAATTTGCGCAGGTCAAGGACCTCTTTTATGTGCTCCTCCGTAAGACCGAAACGCTCGTCGGCCATAAGCAGTTCAAGCAGATTGTTGTCGCGTCCCTCGAGCTTGACGTTAGCGGCAGCCTCGCGCGAATATCTGCGGATAACCTCGTGAAGTTCCTGTCTGTCTCCCCCGCGGCTCACCGCGTCCATCAGAATGTTTTCGCTCGCAATAAACGGAAGCTCTTCGCGCAGATGTTTTTCCATGACCTTCGGATAGACAGTTCCGCCCGAAATAATGTTTATAAGAAGCGTCAGAATCGCGTCTGCAGCAAGAAACGCCTCCGGAATCGCTATGCGGCGGTTTGCGGAGTCGTCAAGCGTGCGTTCAAGCCACTGGGAGGCGGCGGTGTCAGACGCGTTGCCTGCATCATTTATAATGTAACGTGCAAGCGAAACCACTCTCTCACATCTCATCGGATTGCGTTTGTACGCCATTGCGGAAGAACCTATCTGTCCGTCCTCAAACGGTTCGTCAAATTCCTTGAGGTGAGCAAGCAAACGAATGTCAGTCGCGGTTTTCTGCGCGCTCTGGGCTATTCCCGAAAGCACATTAAGCACAAAGGCGTCCACCTTGCGGGAATATGTCTGCCCTGAGACCGGCATGCACGAGTCAAAATCCATCTTTTCGGCAATTTTTTTCTCCAAAGTCTTTACCTTCTCTCTGTCTCCGCCGAAAAGCTCAAGAAAGCTCGCGCCTGTTCCAGTCGTGCCTTTGCAGCCGAGCAGTTTAAGATCCGAAAGCTCATATTCGAGCCTGTCAAGGTCCATGATGAAGTCCTGAAGCCAGAGAGTGGCGCGCTTGCCGACTGTTGTCGGCTGCGCCGCCTGAAAATGAGTATATGCAAGCGTCGGTATATCCTTATGCTTCTCGGCAAAATCCGAGAGCACACAAATAACGTTCACAAGCAGCTTTTTTATCTGAAGCAGTCCCTCGCGCATCTGCAAAATGTCGGTGTTGTCGCCGACAAAGCAACTTGTCGCGCCGAGGTGTATGATGGGCTTTGCCGACGGGCAGCTCTCGGCATAGGTATGAAGGTGTGCCATCACGTCGTGGCGCAGTTTCTTTTCATACTCCGCTTCGCGCTCGTAGTCAATGTCATTTATATGAGCCTTCATTTCGGCAATCTGCCCGTCCGTTATCGGCAGTCCAAGCTCCTTTTCGCTCTCGGCAAGCGCGCACCAAAGCCTGCGCCAGGTCGAAAACTTGAAGTCAGGCGAAAAAATATACTGCATTTTTTCAGATGCGTACCTTGAGCAAAGCGGGCTTTCGTATCTGTTTTTCATCTCATTCCTCCTCTGATTTTTTCAGAGCCGCACCGACAAGTCCGAGAAACAGCGGATGCGCTTTGTTCGGACGGCTCTTGAATTCGGGGTGGAACTGAACTCCGATGTAAAAATCGTTTTCCGGGCACTCGACCGTCTCCACAATGTAGCCGTCGGGCGAAGTCCCGCTTATGACAAGTCCCGCATTTGTGAGTGTTTCCCTGAAATCATTATTAAATTCATATCTGTGACGGTGACGCTCGGATATCTCCTCTTTTCCGTAGGCGCGGTACATTTCCGTGCCGGGCTTTATCTTGCAGGGATAAGCGCCGAGGCGGAGCGTTCCGCCCTTTGCCACCTCATCGTTCTGGTCGGGGAGAAAATCAATGACCTTATGCAGCGATGCCGGGTCAAACTCACCCGAATTTGCATCTTCTATACCTGCCACATACCGTGCAAACGCAATGACGGCAACCTGCATGCCAAGGCAGATGCCGAGGTACGGAAGGTTGGTCTCGCGGCAGTAATTTGCCGTTATGATTTTGCCCTCAATGCCTCTGCCGCCAAAGCCGCCGGGAACTATCACTCCGCGGCAGTCCGAAAGAAGCTCGGCTACGTTTGAAGCGCTTACCGTCTCCGAATCTATCCACTTGATGTCGATATGCGTACCGTGAACATATCCGGCGTGCCTTAATGCCTCGGCAACCGAAAGATATGCGTCGTGAAGCTGAACATATTTTCCGACAATGGCGATCTTCACATGCTTCGGGCGGTTGCGTATGCGCTCCAGCATGTCGTTCCAGTCCTTCATGTCAATGTTTGGCGCGTCGATATTAAGCTCGCGGCAGACAATGGCGGAGAAATTGCTTCTCTCAAGCATGATAGGAGCTTCGTAGAGCACGGGAAGCGTAATATTTTCAATAACGCAGTCCGGTTTTACGTTGCAGAACATGGCAATTTTTCTAAAAATCGAATCTTCAAGCGGCTCATCGCAACGCAGAATTATGATGTCGGGCTTTACACCCATTCCCTGAAGCTCTTTTACGGAATGCTGAGTGGGCTTGGACTTATGCTCGTCCGAGCCGCGCAGAAAAGGCACGAGCGTCACATGTATAAACAGACTGTTTTCCTTTCCGACCTCAAGCGAAATCTGCCTTACGGCTTCAAGGAACGGCTGGCTCTCGATGTCTCCTATCGTGCCGCCTATTTCGGTAATGACAACGTCTGCGTCGGTCTTTTTACCGACAGAATAAACAAATTCCTTTATCTCGTTCGTGATGTGAGGTATAACCTGAACGGTCGAGCCGAGATATTCCCCACGTCTTTCCTTATTAAGCACATTCCAGTATACCTTTCCTGTCGTCAGATTGGAATACTTGTTTAGGTTCTCGTCGATAAAGCGCTCATAGTGACCGAGGTCCAGATCGGTTTCCGCGCCGTCGTCGGTGACGTATACCTCTCCGTGCTGATACGGGCTCATCGTTCCCGGATCGACGTTGATATAAGGGTCGAGCTTCTGAGCCGCGACCTTGAGACCGCGCGCTTTAAGAAGCCTGCCGAGAGAAGCGGCTGTAATACCCTTTCCAAGACCGGATACGACGCCTCCGGTAACGAAAATGTACTTTGTCTGTTTCATGATATATCTCCATTCTGTAATAGAAAAATATATAAGGTTTTCAGCATACGAAAAAGCGGTACAAAACGGATATTTTTACTTGTCATAGGTACGTATAATGCTTTCCGCCACTTCTCTGCGCGAAAGGCGTGTGTCCATCGCCTGCTTTTCAACATAATAATGGGCGTCCTTTTCCGTCATACCGAGATTCTCGATAAGCAGCCATTTTGCGCGGTTGACTACCCGTATGTCAGCCATTTTTTCCTGAAGTGTACGATTCTTTTTCTCAAGTCTTGCAAGCTTTGCGTTCACGGCGCAAAGGAGCTTTATCGCGCTGTAAAGCATACCTTTTCCGACAGGCTTCGGGAGCGTGAGCACTCCGCTCTCCTCTACCCTAAGACACACCTGCTCATATATATCGCTTTTGCAGAGCAAAAGTATCCCCATGCTCCCGTCCGCAAAGTCAAGCGCAAGCTCTGTCCCGAGCTCATCGCTGAGCGGCGTGTTTATGATAAGCAGGTCAAATTCCATTGAAATCAGCAGCCGCTTCGCCTCGCCTGCACTTGTCACATGCATGACGGGCGAATATTCGCCCGGCGGCAGCATTTCGGTAATATAGTCATGTACCTGATTTCCGCCGGAAACCACAAGCACACGACGCACTATTTTCCCGGAGGTCATTTTTACACCCCCGTCTTTTAGTTAAACAATCTCGGAATAACCGTTCTGAGCCACGGGCTGTTCTCGGCTTCTTTTCTTGCCTCGGCAAGGCTCTTTGGAAGCTTGTCAAGCCCGTCCGTCAGCTCTTTTGCGGCAGTGAAAAGGTTTAGGTCAACGGGCGCGGGCGGCGTCATACCCTTTTCTATGCCGTCAAGCCCGGCGTAGATAAGAAGCGCATATACAAGGTACGGATTTGCCGTCGGGTCAGGCGAGCGCAGCTCAATGCGGCGGTATTCGCCCTTTGCCGCCGGAATACGTATGAGCTGAGAGCGGTTTTCCTCGGACCACGTGATATATTTCGGCGCTTTCTTCTCTCCGAGACGCTTGTATGATTCCTCGGTAGGGTTTAGAAACGCGGTCATTTCCTTTATGTGTGCAAGCACACCCGCCATAAACGCCGGCATAACATCGCGTCCGTCCCGGCTCCTAGCGGAAATGTTTACGTGAAAGCCGTTTCCGCTCTCTCCCTGAAGAGGCTTCGGGGAAAAGTCGGCGTATAGACCGTTTCTCTGCGCCGCCGCCTTTACGACGGAGAAAAAGTTCATTGCGTTGTCCGCCGCGCTCATCGCGTCGCTGTTTCGGAAGTCAATTTCATTTTGCCCCGGTCCGTCCTCATGGTGAGAGCTTTCCGGCTGGATTCCCATGTCAAGCAGGGTAAGGCATATCTCGCGGCGGACGTTTTCCCCCTTGTCCCAAGGCGCAACGTCCATATACCCGGCGTGGTCAAGCGCGATCTTCGTCGGGTCGCCGTTCTCATCTGTCTTGAAAAGATAAAATTCAAGCTCCGAGCCGAAGCTGACAGTTATTCCCTTTGCCTTTGCCGCCTCAACGGCGCACGAGAGAATATATCTTGAGTCTTTCTCAAACGGCGTTCCGTCCGGACGCTTTATCTCGCAGAACATTCTGACTACTTTTCCGTGCGAGGGCCTCCATGGAAGCACATTAAGAGTGGAAGGAACGGGAACAAGCAAAAGGTCCGAGCGAACCTCGTCTCCAAACCCGTCAACCGCAGACGCGTCAAAGGATATTCCTATGTCAAACGCCTTCCTCAGTTCTCCCGGCATAATGGAAATATTCTTCTGCTTTCCATACGCATCGCAGAACGCAAGTCTTATAAATTTGACGTCCTCCTGCTCTACAAAGTCAAATACCTCATCTACGGTATAAATCATAGCAAGCCCTCCCGAAAACATGAAAAGGATGCCTCTAAACGAGGCTCCTCGCCTCGCTCAGCAAACATCCTTGTTTACTTTAAAATTATACTATGAATGGCATCACTTGTCAAGGACTTTTTGCCTTTTTCGGAGAATTACCGACAAATTTTTCTATTTGCGCTCCTCGTACGTGCAAAGTGCCAAAGCGCCGCTTTTTACCTCTTACGTGCACTAAAAAGGCCGCATAACCAAAGCAAAAACGCCGGTTTTAAGAGCCTTGGAGAAAGCAAAAATCCCTGCAAAACGATACTTTGCAGAGATTTTGACATAAAGAAACTAAAGCTGTTTTCGCATAAGCTCAAGCGCGCCCTTTTCAAGCCGTGAAACCTGTGCCTGGGAAATGCCGATTTCCTCGGCTATTTCCATTTGAGTTTTGTTTTTATAAAAACGAAGCTTTATTATTGTCTGTTCGCGCTCGCCAAGTTTTTTCATGGCGTCGCGCAGGGCGATGTTTTCAAGCCATGCGTCATCGCCCGAATTTGTGTCGCAAATCTGATCCATAACATATATTGAGTCGCCGTTTTCCGAATACACCGGGTCATAGAGTGAAATCGGCTCGACGATGGCTTCAAGCGCATGCATTACCGCCTCGCGTTTCTCCCCGAGCCGCTCCGCAATCTCCTCTATTTTCGGCTCCTCCTGCTTTTCGCGGCACAACTCCTCGCGCACGTTCAGCGCGCGGTATGCAAGGTCGCGGGTCGAACGGCTGACGCGAATCGTGTTGTTGTCGCGCAGATACCGCCGTATCTCGCCTATTATCATCGGAACGGCAATAGAATGTAGAGAAGATTTTATCCTTCCTTTCCGAGGTATTTACCGAGCTTGAAAAATACCTCTATTTTTGCGTCCTTATATATGACTACCTTGTTTATAAGCTCTCGGCAGACCGCCTGCTTTTCGGAATCCGACATATGCCCCCAGGCGGATTTAAGGTCGCGCAGAATATTTATCGCCCGGCTTATCTTTGCTTCGGTCGTCTGCCGCTTTTTTTCGTCTTCAAGAATCTTTTCAAGTTCCTTGATGCGCGATACTTTCGCGTCTATCTTATTTTTTAGAGTTGTCTCAGGGCTGTCCGAATACAGGTCGTATAAAGTTTCAAGCCTTTTGCGCTCCTTTGCCATCTCGTTTTCCGTCGCCTCGGTAACACTGACGGTCAGGCGCTCTTTTTTTATGTTTTCGTCGGCAAGATAATTCATTTCAAACAGTTTGCCGATAACGGCATCCTCGACATCCTCACAGTCGTATGTTTCACTCGGACAGTTCGGGTCCTTGACAAGATCGGGACGGGATAACTGCCTTGAATAGCAGCATATCTTGACACGCTTTCCCCACTTTTGATAGCGCATTTTTGCCCCGCATTCCCCACAAAAAAGAAGACCGGTAAGCAGATATGTCGACCTACCTCGTACAACTCTTCTGCTTTCGCTTTCGTTGAGTATCGCCTCGTAAAGCTCAGGTGAAAAAATCGGTTCGTGTATTCCCTGATATTCTTCACCACGATAACTTATAAGCCCTATATTTGCGGGGCTTTTAAGTGCCTGCGCAACCGACCTCTCGGACTTAAACCCGAGAATCTGCGCAATTTTTCCAGGGCTTATGTGCTCTTCGGTGTATAGCCTTGCGGCGTTAAGAAGCCTTTCCTTTTTCTCCTCGTCAACGACAAGACCGCCGATGTTTTTGTCGTATCTGTATGCATACGGCTGATTTCCGCCGCCGAGAGCACGCCCTTGTTTTACCCTGGCAATGCGCCCCTCCTTGAGCTTTGTACATATCTGATTTCTGTCAAATTCCGCAAAGGATGCAAAAATCGAAAACATCAGCTTTGAAGTATAATTGTCGCCGGAAATCGACACATCAGGTTCGGCGACCGATATAAAATCTATCTTACGCTTATTTTTATTTATCGTGCTTTGCTTCGTTTCCGCACTGTCAATAAGATAGTCCTCAATAAAAGTAAATGTGCCGATAATCGTCCTTGCAAGACGGTCAATTCGGGGGACAATAAAGGCTTTTATGCGCAGCCTTGTACGGTTTTCGTTGAAATCCGTTATCATTTTTTTGATACGGTTCAGTTCAATGCGCTCCATTGTCGTTCCCGTTTTTCCTGCGTCGGTAAATAATATACAGTTCTTTATATTCTTTTCCCTGCAATAGTTTATAATATGTTCTTTCTGCGTTGCAAGCCCAAAACCTTCCTCCGCCTGTTTTTCGGTGGAAACCCGTGTGTACGCAACGCTCACAAGATAGTTGCCGTCCTCGTCAATTTCGGGTTTATCGGTCTTGAAAAGTACTTCTTCCTCACCTATATCGCCCCCGACTGAGGTGTGTTTTGCAATCTTGAAATTTTCCTCAAGCCAGTTCATTGTTTCTCTCCTTTTTTATTATATTTTAACATGATTTTTTGCTGTTTTCAATCAACGGTATTTTCCGTATTTTCAAATATTTGGACTCTGTCGGACACATCGTTTATTATTTTGTCTACCGCCGATGAACGAATAGTGTAGCCTGACAGCTCCGAGTCAGCCACTTTTTTCCCGCCTATAAAGACCGTGATTTCAAATTTCATCCTTGCTCTCCTTTTCATATGTAAAGGAGCGGGCGGAGCTGCTTCCCGCTATGGATAATATAGCCAAAGCGAGAAGCGTTTAATCATTGCATTACGACGCCTTTTTCACTCCGCCACACAAAGCGAAATTTCTATCGGCAACACTGTTTACGATGAGGTCAACTGCTTTTGAGAATATCGTGTATTCCGAAAGTTCCGTATCGCTTACCTTTTTCCCGCCGATATAGACCGTGACTGAAAACTTCATAGTTTCTCCTTTCATCTTTTTCCGCACCTCGGTTATCTTCTTCTCCAACCTTGAAGTATCAATAGGATTATGTGAGAATATTTACCTCGGAAGCGGTATGTAGTCTCCGCTTTGCTTTTGCATCGGCATTTTATCATAAAAATAAATCGTTCGCAAACCATTTGATTTTCCGCGAAAAACTCATCATTCAAAGGTTTGCAAACGATTTATTAAAAAATATTTGATTATTTTATCCATTAAAATGGATATTTTTCAAAAAAATAAATTGAGAAATTGCGATATGCAGAATTGTGCTTGAATAAATAGTAATCAACAAACAGCCGTTGGTTATAGTTATTACGAACATTCAAATATGTACAATTCTTATTTCTTTTATCCTTGATAAATGAGCCGCATGGAAAACATTTATGCGCCATTAACTTCTGCCCTTTTTTGGGGAACGCCTGTCTATTATGCCGCCGATGTGTGCAGAAAGCCATTTATCTGTTTCGTCGAGCGACTTGCCATCCATCACGGCAAGATACAGGTATCTGTCTTTTTTGACAGCCGTCCTCAGGTCATATCCACCGAGTCGTATCACAAGATTTGCATACATTGGAGGAGCTTCAAGGCCTTTGCAAATGCAAACAAGTGTAGTAAGTTTCGGACTTGTGTTCCGTCCGCTCTCTATCGCAAGCAGCGTTTTTTGATTTATGTGGCAAAGCTCGCTCGCATCGGCACTCGTAAGTCCCTTGCGCTTACGCAGAAATCTGACAGCGTCGGCAAGTGAAGAAAAATGCATCCCGACTGTCTTATCCCATTGCCTTATTTCCTTTTTTTGCCTTTTTTCTTCACTTTGCACCGAAATCAAAGTATTGCCTCCATACACTATCTCCGACTCGGGACGCTCCATTCTTTCAAATTTTGCACATACCTTTTCGAACTTGTGCGCTTTATATGACGGCAAAAACCCTATATATTCGTCAAGAGGAGACACATCATTCACATATTTTACGGGTTTTACACCGATACAGGCAAGCTCGATGTTTTGGAGAGCTTCCTTTTTGACCGTGATTCCTTTTTCTCCGTGTTCAATAAACCTCGAATCATCAATAAAGATGTGCGACCCTTCGAAAAACATCCTTTTTCCGCCGACCTTCGCCATAATCCCTTGATTTGACAAAAGTCCAAGCTTGTCAGCTTCCGAGTGTGAAAAAGAATAGATGACCTCAGGAGTTTTTTGAATATACGGTGTTACTGTCTTTCCGTCCTTTACTTTGAGTGCGTTTCTTGCTTCTTCATAACCGAGATCAAGAAGTCTGTACCGTACTTTATCCGCCGGCTGATCAAACACATCTGAAAGAGCCTTTATCACATCGTTTATCACGCATATAAGGCGATCGTCGCCGTTCCTTTTTCCGTAAAAACTGCGTAGATCTTCGATTTTGGAACGCACAGTAGTCTCGGGCATAACCAGACAATCTGCGACAAGGCAAATAAAGGTGTCGATTATTTCAATATCCGCGCAATTCGCATAGCCGTTTTCTCCAAAGTTCGAAAGCTCCGACATGGATTTATAATTCTTAAAAATTGTCTCATAAATCGCTTGTGCCGGTCCTCTGCCAAAAACTTTTCGAACGCTTTGTCCCGTTTCCGGCACTTCATATTTTACGCCGAGTCTTTGAAATAGCTCTTTTTCGGTAATTTTATCAAACTTTTTGAGCTTTTCGGGGAATTGTTTTTCCAGAATATTTCGAGCTTCCTCAGACGCACTTTCCGGTCTGAGCCTATTTATCAACGATGTAATATCTTCGTCATAAAAATCAAGCACATCGGGAAGGACAGTAATATTTTTTACTTTTATTTGTTCCCCGGGCAGTCCGTCACATATTATTTCAAGTCCCACAGCGTCTTCTGCAACAGATACGAGCAAAGTATATTCGCAGTTATAAAGCAGCGCATCGCCGAAGCGAACACCGACAGGTGTAAAAGATATCTCGCTTGATTCTTTCTTTTCACAGCCCGTGAAAGATACTATTCTATCAATATTTTTGTCCCAAAAGTTTCGAATTTCTTTTCCTATCAATTCAATGATAAAAAAATTCCTGCGTTTTCCGATTTTAAAAACAAACATATCACCTCGTTTTTTATTATAACATATCCTTGAGAAAATTTGATAATAATTCTAACATTACCATCATTTAAAGGCTATTCACTCTCGTCTTCACATAAGTATAGATGAATGGCAATCGCTTATCTAATAAAAATGCCGTATACGGCAAAAAAATTAGATACATGTGTTGTAATTTACAAAAAGATGGTGTATAATATATCTAATGTAAGTGCCGTTTTCGGCAAAAATATTAGATGGAGGTAAATATGGAGATCAAAAGAGATGTGTATCTGAACAGACTCATTGTCAGAAAGCACAACGGCTTCATCAAAGTGATCACCGGAATCCGAAGAAGCGGAAAATCCTATTTACTCAACACTTTATTTTACAATCATCTCGTAAGTGAAGGCGTCCCAGAGGATCATATTATAAAATTTGCGTTTGACTCTGCCGATGATCTCATGAAAATCGGTGAGAATCCCATTATTCTCGATAACAAGCGAGAGGACAGAAAAGTAGATCCCACCAAGTTTTTGAATTGGCTTCAGCCGCAGATCTCCGACAAGGAGATGCACTATATTCTTCTTGATGAGGTGCAGAAGCTCGGTGCGTTTGAGTCGGTAATGAATGGCTTTCTGCGCAAAAATAACTTGGATGTCTTTGTTACCGGGAGCAATTCCAAATTTCTGTCAAAGGATATTTTGACCGAGTTTGAGGGCAGAGGAGACGAGGTCCACATTCTTCCGCTCTCCTTCTCTGAGTATTACGCTTTCAAAAGCGGCGACAAGAGCGAAGCATTTGATGATTATTCGATATACGGCGGACTTCCCGCGGTGGCTCTCATGGCGACCGAAGAACAGAAATCGACCTATCTTATCTCTCAAATGCAAAATCTGTATCTGCGCGATATCAAGAATCGCTACGGACTTCAGGATGAGGTGACTATTGGAGAGGTGCTTGATGTCGTGGCATCGAGCATATCCACTCTGACCAATCCTCGAAACATCGCACACACAATGAATTCCGTTCACAGCAGTAATATATGCGACGCTACCGTGGAACGGTATATAGCCCATATGGAAGACGCGTTTATGCTCACCCTTGTGAAGCGGTACAATGTAAAGGGAAGAAAGTATATCGGAACGCCGTATAAGATTTACTTTGAGGATATCGGTCTTCGCAACGCACGCCTGAATTTCAGACAGATTGAAGGAACACATATTATGGAGAATATCATATACAACGAGTTGCGTTACAGAGGCTATCAAGTGGACGTGGGCATGGTGGAATCCCGCGAAAAAGACACGGGCGGCAAAGATATCCGCGTACAGCGAGAGATCGACTTCATCGCCACATTGGGCAGTAAAAAATATTATATTCAATCCGCATACGCGATACCGGACCGAGCAAAGTATGAGCAGGAGACGGCTCCTTTTGACAAGACGACAGATTCCTTCAAAAAGATAATTATTGTCGAAAAGAGCATTAAACCGCGTCGAGACGAAAAAGGATATGTCATGATGGGCGTCAAGGAATTTCTGCTTGATAAGAATAGCTTGGAAGCATAAGCGGGCGGCAATAGTAAAAGGGGTTTTTGTTCAACGGAAAAAGCATTTCTGGAGCCATCCGCTCATAAAGTGTCCCCTAAAGTTTAGGAAAAAAACAAAATTAAATTGCATGAGAATGAGTTCGGTACTGCACCGGACTCATTACTTTTAGTTTTAAGGAAATTCTATCATTGTTGTAAAAAAAGATGTACTTATTCATCAATTAAAGCGTTAACGCTTTCAAAGTTTTCGCCATAAAACATCTCGACTTTTAATCTGTCGCAGAAATTCTCCATAGCTCCGTTGTACATACACTTACCTTTTCTGTACAAATTGCACCAGCAAATTGACGCTTCTCAAGTAATCCGTGAGAAACTGCACGCAACTTGACTTATAGCGCCGCCGCGAGTACAAAAAAACTTAATTGGTCAAAATATGAGGTTCTCACTATCTATAACGGGCGGTCAAAGCGGTACTCAGAATACACTCATTTTTGCTACAGAAAAACAATTATAGAGTGTGTTATTTGAGTAAATGGCGTGGTCAGAATTTGCAGTTTCGCGTCTCGAAGACAATATTTAAGCACTCAAATATAATATTGCAATTTTCAAGGAGGTGTGGTATAATAAATTAAATTTTCTGGAGGTGCGGTTATGGCTACGAATTACTCGAAGCTGTATAAGCTGTTAATTGACAAATGGATAAATTTCAAGAATTAAAAGCAGAGTACGACAGCTTGGAGACTTTTCTGCGCGAATCGCTCCCCGGGGTGAATCTCGGTGAAGCGCCTCTGCTGTATTTTCTCTCTGCGACACTAAAAATATGGGGCAGCAATGTCCTTTACTCCCCGGACTACACGACACTCCTTTCCTGCATTTCTGGAAGTACATACACAATCGAACAGGTCGTCACGGCAATGGGATGTTGCGGTGACGACGAACGGCAGCTCATGATTCCGGATTTCTATGAAGCTCTTGTAAACCGGGACCGGGATAGGGGTAGTGACCTGGCCTCCACGTTCATTGAAAAGTTGAACGACCTGCTTGTTGCCTCTGCCATGATCAACGGGGACTTTACTGTTGAAGAAGCCAATTGCCTGTCGACTATTCTTGCCGGACTTTCGAGGCGGGCTTTGAGCGCCGGTGTTTCCATAGGTGACGTGCCGGATTATCGGCTCAAAGTCACCGAGAAAAAGGAGGACAGCTATCTTCAGAACGATGCCCTGGTACAAGCTGCAAGGGAGCGTGTAGTGCAGAAGAAAGAACAAACGCCCTCCGCATCGACGGGTGATGTGAACATTCCTGTTACTATCAATGTGAATTTAACCGCCGATACAGACAATGTAGTCAAGTCATCTGACATGCAAACCGCAGCGCCGGAAGAGGCACCGTCTGTGACACAGCCGAAAAATGATGAAAACGAAACACTCGAAAGCCTGTTAGCAGAGCTCGATGGGCTGGTAGGACTCGAAAGCGTAAAACAGGATGTTCACAGTCTTATGAATTTCATAAAGGTCACGAAGATCCGTGAGAAACGAGGAATGCGCGTCCCGACCATTTCATATCACCTGGTGTTCACCGGCAATCCCGGTACGGGCAAGACAACCATTGCGCGGCTCATGGCAAAGCTGTATTACCACATGGGTATACTTCCGCAAGGTCAGCTCGTCGAAACCGACCGAAGTGCTCTTGTTGCGGGCTATCTGGGACAAACAGCCATTAAAACGCAGAAGGTGATTCAAGAAGCAATGGGCGGCGTACTCTTTATAGACGAGGCGTACTCCCTGGCCGGAGAAACCGATGACAGCTACGGCAAGGAGGCCATCGAAACAATCCTCAAAGCAATGGAGGATCACCGAGATGAGCTCGTCGTCATTGTTGCCGGGTATACTGAACTGATGCACAAGTTCATTGAGTCAAATCCCGGTCTCTCCTCACGCTTCAGCAAGTATTTTGAATTCCCAGATTACACCGGGGAGGAGCTTCTTTCCATATTCAATCGCTTCTGCGTCAAAAACGGGTACGCTCTCGACGAAGAAGCAACTACCATACTCAAGTCCCGTTTCGATCAGCTGTTTGCGTCAAGGGATGAACACTTCGGTAATGCGAGAACGGCAAGAAATATCTTTGAGAAGGCGATCAATGCCCAAGCGGACCGTATTGCAATGCTGGAAGACATCTCCGATTCCGACCTGGAGCTTATAACCGCAAGGGACATCGCCTCTGCGTTAGGAGGTGTCGCCGGATGAGAGCCCAAAGCTTTTACGATTGGCTCACCAGGGAGGTTGCTTCCAGCAGAATGGCTCTTGTTGGCTTGTATGAGCAGAAAGACAAGTTGCTGTATGTTGAAGCCCCACAGATCCGCCGACGTTATATGAAAACCATCGGTGTTTTTGAGGAAGGAGTGCTTGAGGCTGAATTGGAGGTTTCCATGCTTCGCCGTAAGGTGGAAATGATCCAAATCGCAATCAACCGCCGTGAGCCGATTGATCTGAAAGCAATTGATGCCGCTTTGGAAGAGGAAAAAAACCAAAAGGTTGCCGAATTGGAATCAGGCGACCGTACTTTGAACGAGCTCCCAAATCTTAACGAGCAAGAAGAACACACCCTTCAACGGCAGTATCGAGAAATCACTTCTTCGTTTCACCCTGCCATGAATCCCGATATTACAGACACCCAGAAAGAGCTCTACGAGAAAGCCCAGGAAGCATACCGTCTCCAAGACGTAGAAGCGATGAAACTTATTTATGATATGCTTTTTTCTCCTGTGGATTTGTCCGTCATTTCCGTAACAACAAAGAGCCATGTTCCCACGGCAGGAGAACGGCGAGAAGAATACAGGGAGATTGAAACGTCCCTTTCGACTGATTATAAGCTGGCGAAGAAGCTATATCCTTTCTTTATGCCGTTGGAAGAGGATATGGTTGTTTGTGACTCACTGGAGACCTATAACGCACAGCGCCGGTCCGTCGAAGAGGAGATCGAAAGCATACGAGCGGGCTTTCCGTTTAATGCAGTGGCCACGCTGAACGACAAGAAAAAGACCGAGGAGTACTTAGCAGAGCTTCGTATCCGCGCAAAGCGGTGTGAAGTTGAAAAAATCGAGTTGGAGCAAAAGATCAAAAAGCTGACGGAGGGTGTGTCAAATGGGTAATCAGCAGATGCAAGAAAAAGGCCGAACCCTTCGATCCGGCTTCTTTGATCGTGATGCCTTTCGGCAAAAGGGACGCTCCATTCTGGTTTTGAAAACAGCTGTTGCAGGACTGTACTTTCATGTTGATGACAACAGCGATGAAGGTCGAGATCTGCTTGAAACCCTCACGCCGGGAACGGAGCTTCATCTGTTCCGCGATACTGACAATGAACATGATAAGTGGGCTATTTCGGTCTATACGACGGATAACCGGGAGCTGGGATATGTGACACGCTTCAAAAATGAGACCATTGCCCGCCTGATGGATTACGGCAAGGTTTTTCACGCTTATGTGGACGAGCCGCCGGAGCCGCCAAAGGACGCAACAGAAGCAAGGAGAACACGTACTCCTACGGAAGATTACAAACTGCCGTTTTCTATCTACATGGATGATTGAAACTGCTGATATTTATTTGACCATATGTTTTAATTATTCCTCATCGACAGCCGGTGAGGGACATTTTACCTCTGACACGGCCTTGGCGAACAACTCCATATAACAAAAAGGGCTTCCGGCGCTCTGCTGTAGCAGAACCTCGAAAGCCCTTTATTTCAAGCCTTTTCCAATATTTATGTGCCGGAAGTAGACTTTTTGGTGTTGTATCAAAGACAGCGTATTTATAGTCTATCCGTATCTACTACGATGCTATTTATGGAGAATACGACAACACTATATTTACAGCCGAAAAAAATATGCAGAG
>JBJFAQ010000074.1:0-6180 GCA_051887995.1 Eubacteriales bacterium | reverse complement strand
CTTGCCGTACTTTGTGGAAACAACGCCGATACCGCGGTGAGCAAGGAAGCCGCCGACAGTCGAGCAGGTAAGGGAGCTGGGGTAATGCATCGTAGCATAGCCCTTTTCGTTTGCGACCCATTCAAGGTGCTTATAGATAGTACCTGTGCCGCACTCTATGTACATGCCCTTTTCGTTGAAATTGTAAATCTGGTTCATGCGCTTTGTGTCAAGGACGATACCGCCTGCGACCGGAATAGCGCCGCCCTGCGTTCCGCCGCCGCCGCCCCATGTGGTAACGGGGATTTTGTAGTAGTTGGCAATCTTGAGGACCTTGGAAACCTCTGCTGCATCCTTGGGGGATACAACAACGTCAGCCTCCGGCATGCGCAGACCGCGGTCTGCCCACATTCTCGAAAGCCAGAAGTAGTCTACGCCGTGCGTAATCTTGTCGATTTCGCGGGTGGAGCAATTTTCCTTGCCGACCGCGTCTTCAAGCTCGGTCAGCACCATGGTAAACAAGAAATCTGTCATTTTAATCTATTTCCTTTCTATAATTAAAAACAAATTTTAGAAGCGGTCGTTTGCAATGAGCGGAACGTATTTTGTAAATTCTGCGATCTCCTCGGTGTAATCACCCTCGATTTCAGCGCAGTGGTGAATGTACGGACCGTCGATCAGCTTGCTTTCGAGCTTATCCATGTTGTCAAATTCAGCCCAGAGATACGTACCGAAGGTGTAAGGACCTGTGGTTGTCTTGAATGTGCTGTTGAAAATGGAGTATTTTCCGTCCTCCTGGTCAAGACGCGCGATTGTATAATTGCCGTCCTTTACGCGGAACCACTGACGCATATTGACGTTCTTTGCCTTGCTGTCGGGGGCTTTGAGCGAGTATGCGAACGGACCGCAGTGCCAGAGCAGCTCGCCGTTCTTGTTTTCGGGATGACGAACGGTAAACTCTCCGAAGAACGGAACCTTCTTTCCTCTTGCGGCAGCCGAGAGCAGAAGCATCGTGATAGCGCCGTGCATATCGGACTCGCAGGAAATTATGTAACCCATGTCGGCAAGAACGGAGTACGCCGTGCAGGGCATAGCGCCGACCGCGAGCTGCATTGCAGTCCAGCATTCGGCGGAAATTGCGGAAACGCCGAGCTCCTTGAAGAGGTCCTCATAAAGAAGAACAAACGCATAAACCTTCTTCAGAAGCGGAGGGGTAAGATCATCCATCTCATAGCGGGATTCAAGCAGCTTTGCGCCCTCTTCAAGCTCCGCGTCGCGCTCTGCAAGTATCTTGTTGTACTTATCAACTACAACTCCGATGTTTACGGGAATCGTGCGGATGCCGAACTTCTGCATAAGCTCGCCCTCGTTGAAAATTACGGAGTAAAACGGTCTCGGACGAAGTCCGACCTGAGCTATCTTAAGGCCGCGGAAGTTCTTTACCATGCAGGAAACAGAAACGAACTTGTCAAAGCCTCTCTTGAAGGTGTCGGAATCCACCTTGCAGGTATTGATGTGCGAAAACGGAATGTTGTTTCTCTGAAGAAGTCTCGAAACTCCGAAAATACCGCACTGGGAGTCGGTATAACGCATGCCGTCCTCATCGAAGCGGTCATCGAGAGGAGCGTAGATGCAGACAGGCTTGCCTATCTTGCAGACCTCTGCGATAGCCTCCTCGTTTCCGAAGTTTGCGTTGACGACAAATACTGCGTCAACCTTTTCGGCATTGAAGCGCTCGACGATTTTAGCTGCATCTGCTTCGTTTATCATAACGTCAACGGGATTTATGCCCTCGATCGTTACAAAAGAAACGCCGTCGCCTTCAAAATGCTCACGGATATATTGGACTGTTTCTCTGCCGCGCGCTTCCGCAATTTCCCAGTTGAATATACCGGGACGCGGTGTTACGTCGCGTCTGCAGGGCACAAGTCCGATTTTTACGCTGTAATCCATAACAGTCTCCTTACTATAAAAATTTTTACAAATCTATTGTAAACATTTCCTGTTTATGATACAATGTACGTAATGACTACTTTATTGTACGATTCGACTTTTTTTACGGAGGTATATATGGCAGTCATCAGATTTGAAGAAATGATGCAAAAAAGCTTTAACGTGACCAAAATTGAGGCAGTCGAGAGGCGCTGGCGCGGGGGAAATGTCAATTCATATCACGGCGGCAGAGGCGAAAACGTCATCTCATGTACTCTTGAAGGAAAGAAAAGGATTCTCGACAAGGACGGCAATCTGCTTTACGAATATTCCGCGCCTGCGGTGCTACTTATAAGCAAGGGAACGCCGTATGCGTCCTGTACGTGCGCCGACGGAGGCGACGGGCACACAATCTGCGTGCGTTTTGCCCTTTCCGACGACCTCGGGGAGGAGCTTACCCTCTCGACGCCGTTCCGACTCTGGGCGGAGCACGACAGCGAAAGATTTCTGCCGTTTTTCCGTGAGCTTCTCGCCGTGTATCTTTCAGCCGAGGCAAATCCCGTGCTTTTGAAGGCAAAACTGTACGAACTGCTCACGGCGCTTTTAAAAATGCCGAAAGGAAGCCATTCCTCCGAGGAAAAGCAGATAATGCCGGCAATAAACTACATAAAAAGCCATCTTGATGAAAATATCTCTATAACCAAGCTCGCCTCGCTCTGTTTTTTAAGCGAAAGCTATTTCCGCTCCCGTTTTCATGAGACAACGGGATTATCCCCGACCGATTACCGCAACCACCTGCGGGTGGAAAAGGCGTCGGAGCTGCTCAAAAGCTCGCTCTGGACGGTTGACCTTATCGCTGAGACTCTCGGCTTCTGCGACACCTCGCACTTTTACCGCGTATATAAAAAAATATCCGGAAAAACGCCGCGGAGCGACAGAGAATAACGCCATAAGGGAACCTTCACCGCGCCGCAGATTCACTAAAGCACCACGCTTCCCGCTTTGCAGAAAACAAAATTCATTGAAAAAGACGATTGCTCTCGCAATCGTCTTTTTCAGGTAATAACGCTCAATTTTAATGAAGTAAAATAAACACGGAATAAACCATACAGTTAAACACCAATGTTTGGATTTGTGTTACAGTATATTCGAGGAGGTGTTTGAAAATGAATACATATACGACGTCCGAGATTGCCAAAAAGATAGGAATACACCCTAACACGGTGCGGTTCTATGAAAAAATGCAGTTGATTACACGCCCAAAGCGAAAAGAAAACGGTTATCGCATTTTCACGGATTTACACATATATCAATTCAAAATTGCAAGAACGGCATTTCAAATAGAGTTGCTCCAAAACGGTTTAAGAAAGCAAAGCGTCGATATTGTAAAAACCGTTGCACTTGGAAATATAGATGAAGCTCTTGATTTAACGGACCGATATTTGGAGCGCATTGAAGAAGAAAAAAACAATGCCGAAGAAGCTATAAAAAGCGCAAAAGCCATATTGGAAAACGAGGATAATAATTCAGTTAAACTCTGTATGACGCGAAAAGAAGCCGCAGACTATCTGGGCATTACGACAGACACTTTACGGAATTGGGAATTAAACGGACTGCTGCGGATAAAACGCCGCCGAAACGGATATAGGGTATATACGGAGCAAGACATACAAATATTAAAAATCATCCGTTCTCTGCGATGCGCAAACTATTCTCTATCGTCTATTCTCAGAATGCTTACCGCTCTTTCATGCAATCCGAAAACGGATATAATGAAAGTTATCGACACACCGCCTCAAACCGATGATATTATAATAGCCTGCGACCGCCTGATTACTTCTCTTGACCGAGCGGTCTGTAACGGCAAAGCGATAAAGAGTATGCTTGCAGAAATGAAAAAGATTTTTTAACGCTCCAATTTAACACCAACCTTCTGGCTTATGTTATTATTTTTTCATAAACGATAAAGGAGGTTTTGTTATGCCTGTAATAGAAGCGAAAAATCTGACAAAATCATTTGCAGGGAAAACAGTATTAAGCAATTTTAATATTTCCGTAAATCAAGGGGAAGTATTCGGCTTGCTTGGTTCCAACGGAGCCGGTAAAACAACAGCTATTGATTGTATTTTAGGTACAAAGCAACCGGATAGCGGGACAGCGATAATTTTGGGTATGGACCCAAAAACAGAGCGCAAAAAACTTTTTGAAAAGGTGGGTGTTCAATTTCAGGAACTACACTATCAGGATAAAATTACAGTAGAGGAACTATGCGAAGTGACAAGCGCTTTATATCATGATGTAAATGATTATAAACACTTATTGCTTGAATTCGGGCTGAAAGAAAAAAGCAAAAGTCTTGTAAGCGAGCTGTCGGGCGGGCAAAAACAAAAGCTGTTTGTTTTACTTGCGCTTATCCCTAAGGCAAATGTTATTTTTTTGGACGAACTAACAACAGGCTTAGATACAAAAGCTCGGCGCGATATTTGGAATACGCTTAAAAAATTAAAGGAAAACGGGTTGACTGTTTTTTTGGTATCTCATTTTATGGACGAAGTAGAAGCGTTATGCGACACTGTCTGTATTCTGAAGCAGGGCAAAATTGTGTTTTCGGGCAGTGTGCAAAATGCAATAAAGTCAAGTCCGTATAAAACATTGGAAGACGCTTATTTATGGTATTCAGGAGAGGAGATATCGGAATGAAAGCATTTACTACACTGATAAAAACAGAGTTGAAATTGTCTGTACGAGGAATGGATATGATTATTTTTGCCATCTGTCTGCCGGTGGCAGTTATGGTAATCTTAGGTTTTATTTATGGAGGCAATTCCGAAAATTTAGCTGTTTCTTTCTCCGCTGTTTCTACCATAGCAATATGTGCAGGCGGAGTTATGGGGCTTCCTTTGGTTATTTCCGGATACCGACAAAATAAAATATTAAAGAGATTTAAGGTAACGCCTGTCAGTCCGGCATTATTGTTATTTGTGCAGGTAATGATATATACTGTTTATTCTGTCGTGTCATTGATATCAGTATATTTAGTCGCAAGTATCTTCTTCGGATTTCATCTGCCGGGATCGTGGTTTCAATTTATCGGAGCCTTTGCACTTGTTATGATTTCTATGTTCAGTATTGGCACACTTGTCGGCGGAGTATCGCCAAATACAAAAAGTACAAGTATAATAGCCAGCATTTTATATTTTCCCATGCTGATATTCTCCGGCGCAACACTTCCCTATGAGATAATGCCGGCACAACTTCAAAAAATAGCTGATGTTTTGCCGTTGACGCAGGGAATAAAAATATTAAAGGCGGCCGCTCTTGATAAACCGATTGAAAATATCACTTTATCGCTAACCATCATATGTACTGTTGCAATCGTATGCACAATGCTATCCGTAAAGTTTTTCAAATGGGAATAGATTATTTATAAAATCAGGCTTTTCGGGCAAAAGAAAAAAGAACCGCAATTTTGATAAAAAATTGCGGTTCTTTTTTGGTGGGCCATCAAGGATTCGAACCTTGGACCGACCGGTTATGAGCCGGTAGCTCTGACCAGCTGAGCTAATGGCCCGAATTTCTTCGGAACAAGGGGTATTATACATCATTTTTTTTCGTTTGTCAAGTCTTTTTTAAATATGAATAATATATTCTCCGCATGTAAATAATAATGAGGAACTTAAAAACCCGGAAAGGAATCTTATCATGTCGGAAAATGAAAAAAACAAGCAGAAAAACGAAAGCGAAAACGAAGAAAATCTTTCTGGAGAGCTTGAAAGTATTGTAAAAAGCGGCAGTGTTATCGCAAAAAACTCTAAAGAGACAATTCACTGCATCAGCATAATCGGACAGATTGAGGGACACTATCTGCTCGGCGACAATCAGAAGTCTACTAAATATGAGCACATAATTCCCCTGCTTACCGCAATCGAGGAAAGCGAAGAAATAGACGGTCTGCTTGTAGTCCTTAACACCATGGGCGGCGATGTCGAGGCCGGGCTCGCAATTGCCGAAATGATAGCTTCAATGTCAAAGCCCACCGTGTCTCTTGTGCTCGGCGGAGGGCACTCCATCGGCGTTCCGCTTGCAGTCGCGGCAAAGAAATCGTTTATTGTTCCTTCAGCGACGATGACGATACATCCGGTCAGAATAAACGGTCTTGTCGTCGGAGTGCCGCAGACCTTCAGATATTTCCAGAGCATGCAGAAAAGAATTACCGACTTCATAGTATCGCACTCGAATGCAAGTGAAGAAAAATTGCGGGAGCTGATG
>JBJFAQ010000073.1:0-6188 GCA_051887995.1 Eubacteriales bacterium | reverse complement strand
GTGCGTATCGAAATGCACAATATTTGATTTTTCTTTATTCTCACGCAGTTCTTTTATAAAGTTTTCGCGCTCGGCATATTCTTTTGTATCGCTTCTTAGGTACTTTTTCTCAAGTTCTTCGACAGTACAGGGCTTATCAAACAGGTAGCCCTGCAAAACATCGGGATGAAGAGAGTCCAGTACTGCAAGCTCTTCGACTGTCTCCATGCCCTCAAGGCAAACTCTGAAGGAATTAGCCTTGGCAAAATCTATGATATTGCTTATGAGCTTATAATTGTAGCTTTCTTCTTTAATGTCCTTAATAAACATTCGGTCAACCTTTATTTCATCGGCGTGTATTTTCTTTAAATAGCCTAGATTGGAATAACCGGTTCCGAAATCGTCAATTGCAACCTGGATTCCCGCGTTTCTGAATTTTGTGAATATCAGAGTAAACACATCAAAATTCTCAAGCTGAACCGATTCGGTGATTTCTACGGTAAGTGCACTTCCCGGAAGACCGTACTCTCGCAGCAGCATAATTACTTTTTCGGCAATATCGTCTGTCCTCAGCTGTACGGACGAGAAATTGACGCAAATTCTTAAATCGGGAAGCACCTCGCGCCATTTCTTGCATTTTTCGAGAGCCTGCGACAGCACCCAAAAGCCTACTTCGTTAATAAGTCCCGTTCTCTCAAGAAGAGGAATAAACTCATCGGTGTTCGCCGGCTCATTAGATCCGGGATTAAAGCGAAGGAGCGCTTCAAAGGACGAGAGCGAATAATCCTTTGCATTTACCTGAGGCTGAAAAACAAGGGAAAAGCCTTTAAAGTCGTTTCTTATGCTTTCTTCGATTTCCTCAACAAGCTCAACCTCGGAAAGCTTATGTAAAAGATCGGCTTTTGAGAAAAACGACAGGTTTCCCGCGCCTTGTTTCTGCGCATATTTCAAAATCTGGCGGGCATATTCATAAATATTGTTTTCGTCAACATACATTGCCCTGTCATTCGGCACAACAGCCGCGGAAATCGTGCATTTTCCTTTAAGCGCCTTTTGAATACCCTCGAAAGTCTGTCGTACACAGTCGCTTGACGGCGCATCTAAAAGAATGGCAAAGCAGTCCTGCTCCGTATGATAAATCTGACGCATGGGGAATCTGTTTTCAAGTTCTTTTGCAATAAATTTAAGCAAATTATCGCCGCAGATTCTGCCGTGCTTTAAGTTTATATCCGAAAGGTTATCTATATCCAAAAGCATAAGGCAATTATACTTTACGGAGCTTTCGTCCTGGAAGTCTTTTATCAGCTTATCCCTGTTGAAAAGTCCTGTCAAGGGATTGTACAAATGCTTGAGTACATTCTGCGACGCCCTGCCGATTACAACAAACGGAAATCCGTTATCGTCTTTTATAACCCTGCCGCGGAAATTTATCCATACCGTTTCGCCCAGGCGGTCTATCCAACGATAATTCATGTTGTGATCGTCCGATTCGCCTTCTTTAATCTTATCAAAACTTTTTAAAAATTCGTCCCTGTCCTTCGGATAAAAAACCTCCATGATCTCACTGACACTGCATGTGGGGCTTTCGTCAGTTCCGATGGCAAATGTTTCTTTTATATTTCCGAAGAACCAGGTTCTGTCGCTTTCAATATGATAAAGGAAAAGATAATCCTCCGTGCTTTGGCTCAGTATTTTCAAAAACTCAAGATATTTTTCAATCTGTATCTGTTTGATTCCCTTTGAGCCTTCCTGCCAAGGGTAGGTCTGCTTTTTGGTGAGCGCCTTCTTCTTGTACATTCTTTTGTCGGCACGCCGAAGCACATCTGCAAAGCTTCGGTCCTTTTCTTTATCGTAAAAGGCGACTCCCCAGGCGCAGGAAATTCTGCATTGCGGAAAGTCTCTCAGTGAGAGGCTCTCCATCTGCAAAGCACATTCTTCAACGCGGTCTTCAAAGCTCTCGGACTGCTCACCTATGCGAATAATAACAAATTCGTCACCGCCGATACGAAAAACGCATTTTCTGGTAAAAATATTGCATAAATTATCCGAAATTGTACAGAGCAGCTCATCGCCCGCCATGTGACCGAATACGTCATTCGTTATCTTCAGCTTATTGACGTCAAAAACAGCGACGGCAAAAGAGGCGTCTCCGGCTTTGATTTTGCCGTCAAGCAAAGCTTCCTCATCCAAAAAGGCTGTCTTGTTGTTTACGCCCGTCAGCCCGTCATGATGCGCCTCATTGCTCAGCTTTTCCATCTGGTCCTTGATTTTTTCACGCGCTTTATCAATGTAGAGCGCAAGTTCGCCTATCTCGCCGCCGGAGGAAACATCAATTTTGACATCCAAATTGCCCGCCGACATTTGCCTTACCGAATGGTTCAGCTTTTTCAGAGGGGAAATAATCCGGTTTCCTACAGATACTGCGATTATTATGCTCGTAACCGTAATTATCAGGGTAATGATAACAATCGTTTCCGCAAGGACGTGCTGAGCCCTGTAAATTTCAGTGTCGGGTGCCGAAATACAAATCCTCATTCCGTTTCTTAAAGCGCAAAAGGACATGTGCTTATTCTGACTGTTTATTGTATAAGATATAAGTTCGTCGCTTTTTTCATTTTCGGAAATCGTTGCGGATATTTCTTCAAAGTTCTTATCTTCCACCTCGACCGTAGCCCCGTATTCATATGACGGGTGATACATAACTGTTCCGTCGTAATTGAGAACAGATGCATATCCGGTATCGAAAACGGCGATCTCTTTTGCCGCGTTTTCTATAATATCACAGGAAATATCCATACCCGCAACGCCGAACATGGTGTTGTCTTTATATAACGGCACAACGTAAGAAACGATCCGCTCATTTATATTCTCGTTTTGGTATGGCTTCGTCCATATACAGCCGCCGCTTTCCAAATCGGTACACGTCCACACGTCATGCTCCGAACCTTCGCGGTCATAAAAGGAAATGTCCGTAATCGGGCGCTCTGTGAGTTTATTTTCTTCTCCGTCGCCTATCCAAAAGAATCCGATATTTTCATTCAGAATCTCCGGATTGAAACAGACATAGATATCAAGTGCCGAGTCCGCACTGTTCATATGACTTATTGCAATTTTTTCGATTTCAGCCGTATATCCGTCACAATAGGATTTTTCCTCAAGTGCATCAATGCTGTCAAGGTTATCCTCGGCATACTGCGCGAAAGTATTGACCGATTTTTCGACTGTTTCAAAAATAGTGTCCAATTTTTCCGCGCTTACCTCGCACAAGAGGTTCATTTTCTCATTGGAGCTTTTATACAGCACTTTGGACGTTGCGACAACGCCCCAAAAACCTATTATCAGAGATGATAATAGGATTCCGCAAAAAAGCAAGGCAATGATTTTGGTTTGAATTGATTTCATTTATTTCACCGAATTTATAATAAATTATCAAGCAATCAGTCAAATATGTTTTTTTATTTTAACATAAAATATCAGCTCTGTCAACTGTTTCCATGCTTCTTTCGGCATTCTGACGCATGCCTTTTTACGGACGAAAAGAGAAAAATACCGCCGCAAAGCGCACTTTGCGGCGGTATTTTTTTATAAAACGGATAAATCAGTATTTTTCACGGTCATTTATGTGCCGACAGCATCTGCGCGGTAAAATATTCACACATATCTGCCGAGCTCTGATACAATTTGCTTTTCGGTTTCAAGAGACATGACCTTTTCGGCGATTTTGTCTGCTTCCTGCTTGCTCCAGCGCGCAATTTCCTTTCTTGTGGCAAGAACCGAGGTGGGGGTAACGCTGTATTCGTCAAGACCGAAAGAAACAAGAAGCGGTATCATCATAGGATCGGCGGCAGCCTCTCCGCACATGCCGACAGGTATTCCCGCCTTTTTCCCTTCGGCGATAATATGTCTTATCGAGCGCAGAACCGCCGGAGAAAACGCCGAATAAAGGTACGCCACGTCTGCATTTCCGCGGTCCACCGCCATTGTATAGCCTATAAGGTCATTTGTGCCGATGCTGAAGAAGTCGGCTTCCTTTGCAAGCAAATCGGCGACGATTGCGGCGGACGGGGTTTCAATCATTACACCTATCTTTATGTCATTATTGTACGCAATGACTTTTTCATCAAGCTCCGCCTTTATTTCATTAACAAGCGCTTTTACCTGACGCAGTTCCTCAACGCCCGTTACAAGCGGTATCATAATCTGCAGATCGCCGTAGGCGCTTGCGCGCAGAAGAGCTCTAAGCTGCGCTCTGTAAAGGTCGGTATTCTTAAGACAGTAGCGCACCGCCCGGAAGCCGAGGAACGGATTTTCCTCTTTTTTCATTCCCAAATAAGGAATTTCCTTATCTCCGCCGATGTCAAGCGTTCTGATTATGACGGGCTTGCCTTTCATAATGAGCAGAGCCTTTTTATACGCTTCAAATTGCTCATTTTCGTTCGGCATCGAGCTTCTGTCCATAAAGAGAAACTCTGTTCTGAAGAGGCCTACGCCCTCACCGTCATTGGAAACCACCTGATTTGCGTCATCGGGCGTTCCGATGTTGGAAAAAAGCTGTACCTTTTGCCCGTCGAGCGTGCATGTCTCACGTCCCGCAAATTTTGCAAGTGCGGCGCGCTCTTTGTCAAAGTCCATGCGCCGTTTTATATATTCCGCTATCGTTTCATCGGCGGGATCTGTCAGAATTTCTCCTTTGATACCGTCAACTATCACGAGCTGATTGTCTGCGAGCTTCTCTGCCGCATTTTCCACGCTTAAAACCGCCGGAATTTCCATAGCCCGTGCAAGAATAGCGGCGTGTGAGGTCTTTGAGCCGATTTCAGTGATAAAACCTACTACATTTTCCTTGTTTATGCAGGCGGTCATCGAGGGGGTAAGTTCCTTTGCGACAAGCACGGTGTCCTTCGGGAGGTCAAACAAATCGACCGTATCCACGCCAAGAAGCAGAGCAAGTATTTCGCACTTGATATCCTTTACGTCCGTCGCTCTTTGCCTTGTCATCTCATCGTCAACCGAGCTGAACATGGCGATGAACATATCGCATACGGCTTCCACCGCCGCTTCGGCGCACTTGCCTTCATCTATGAGCTTTTCAATCTCAGAGCACATATAAGGGTCCTTCATCATCATAATGTGCCCGAGAATGATTTCCGCCGCCGATTCTCCCACATTCTCATTCACGCGCTCGCGCAGCCTTTCGTTTCGCTCGAAAAAGCGAGCCAATGCGTCGCAAAGACGCTTTTTTTCGGTTTCGGAATCGCAGTCGGTTTTAGGCGTATAGCTCAAATCCACCTCATGATAAATGACAACCCTTCCGATACCGTAGCCTTTTGACGCCCCTATTCCCTGAAACATATCTTTCACCTCACCTACCGATATTTTCGGCATTCCCGAAAGGAAATTTCCTTTCGGGAATGCCGCATGTTATTCGCCGAGACCGCTTTCAATCATTGCAACGGCTTCGCTCAGAGCCTCCTGCTCACGCTCCCCGTCGCAAACGACTTCAACCTCCGCGCCGCACTTAATGCAGGCGGCGATTATATTCATAAGGCTCTTGCCGCTTGTACTGTTTCCGTTTGCCTTGATTGTCACATCGCACGGATATTTCGCCATTGCGTTCGCAAAATTCGTTGCCGGACGCATGTGAAAGCCCATTGCATTGACGACCGTTACCTTTTTGGATACCATGTTATATTTCTCCTTTAAGCAATTACTTTGTTACCTTTTTCTTTAGCAGACCGAGCATCAGCATGCCTGCGACAGAGCCGGCTGCAAGGGACAGCAGATAATACGGCCAGTTGCCTACCACTGCGAAAACGAATATTCCGCCGTGAGGTGCCATAAGCGTGCAGTTGAAGAGCATGGAGAGACCGCCTGCAAGCCCTGCGCCCACCATACATGAGGGAATGACGCGCAGAGGATCGGATGCCGCATACGGAATCGCGCCCTCGGTGATGAAGCTGAGACCCATGATATAGTTGACGGGACCGCTCTTTCTTTCCTCGGCTGTAAACTTGTTCTTAAAGAATGTGGTTGCAAGTGCGATTGCAATGGGAGGAACCATACCGCCTATCATAACCGCAGCCATGATATCATAGTTTCCTGAGGTGATAGCCGCCGTACCGAATACATATGCCGCCTTGTTGAAAGGACCGCCCATGTCGGTTGCCATCATCGCTCCGAGTACCACGCCGAGCAGCACCTTGCTTGTG
>JBJFAQ010000072.1:0-6208 GCA_051887995.1 Eubacteriales bacterium | reverse complement strand
GATAATTGTACCCGCAAACCGCAGGAAACGCACAATAAATGCGTTTTGCAGTCTGCTATCATTTTGCTATCAAATCGGGAATTTTTAAGCTGAAAATCCTTTGTTTATGCGGTTTTTCAGGCTTTACGATTTATTCCCACTCAATAGTTGCCGAAGGCTTGGGGGAGAGGTCATAGAGGACGCGGTTTACGCCGCCGACCTCGGAAAGAATACGAGATGTCACTTTATTCAGAAATTCGGGCGAGAGCGGCTCAACCGTCGCCGTCATTGCGTCAACAGTATTTACCGCGCGAATAATAACCGCCCATGCGGTAACGCGCTTTCCGTCCCTGACGCCGACGCTCTTCATATCGGGGATGAGCGTAAAGTACTGCCAAACCTTTCCTGCAAGTCCGGCGTTTGCAAATTCTTCCCGAAGAATCGCATCGGACTCACGGACTGCCTCGAGGCGATCGCGCGTGATAGCACCGAGGCAACGGACACCGAGTCCCGGTCCCGGGAACGGCTGACGGTTGACCATACTGTCCGGAAGTCCGAGCGCCTTACCGACAACACGCACCTCGTCCTTAAAGAGGAGCTTCACAGGCTCGACCAATTCAAAATTCAGGTCCTCGGGAAGTCCGCCCACGTTGTGGTGCGCCTTTACACCGTCGCTTTCCAGAATGTCGGGATATATTGTTCCTTGCGCGAGGAATTCAATGCCGTCGAGCTTACGTGCCTCTTCCTCAAAAACACGGATAAACTCCGCACCGATAATTTTACGTTTCCTTTCGGGGTCTTCCACTCCGGCAAGCTTGTCAAGAAAACGGTCTGTCGCATCGACATACACCAGATTTGCATCCATCTGATTTCTGAAAACCTCGATAACCTGTTCAGGCTCGCCCTTGCGGAGAAGACCGTGATTTACATGAACGCATACGAGCTGCTTTCCGACCGCTTTTATAAGCAGTGCGGCGACAACAGAGGAATCAACGCCGCCTGACAGCGCGAGAAGCACTTTTTTGTCTCCTATTTGCGCGCGGAGTTCTTCAATCTGTCCGGCAATAAATTCGTCTGCCAAAGCCTTGGTTGTGATTCTTTCCATGTTTTCGGGACGTACATTGTTTTGCATTCCGCAATCTCCTTTTATATACTGATAAAATAATAACACCGGCAATTAAACGCAAAGTTTGCTTCCGAGCAAGCCTTGTCTGCGTATATTATACCATGAAGCAAAAATGCTTGCTTGCAAGGGTATTTTTGCGAAGCCGTCAAGGGCGCAGGCGCACATGGTGCGATGGCGAAGCTGTGCTTCGCTCCAAGGCTTGCTCTGCAAGCCTTGTCTGCGTATATTATACCATGAAGCAAAAATGTTTGCTTGCAAGGGCATTTTTGCGAAGCCGTCAAGGGCGCAGGCGCACATGGTGCGGTGGCGAAGCCGAGCTTCGCTCCAAGGCTTGCTTTGCAAGCCTTGTCTGCGTATATTATACAACGAAAATGTGCGTTTTGAAAAGAGGTTGCGCGATTTTTTCTGAAAAAAAGCCGAATTTCGTTATTTCGGGCAGAAAAATCGGTTTTTTAAAAGTCTTTTTGGCAAAACAGCAAAGAAATAAGCCGGATGCTGTCATGCCGTCCGGCTTAAAAACAAAAATTACGCAAAATCTGCGCTACAAAGCGCGATAAGCCCGGAAACCGTGGACTTTTCCGTTATTTCGTCGGGAACGCAGACAATTTCCCTGTCCGAAAGCGCGCGGAGCATTACCGTCATCGCGTTTTTTATATATTTATTTCCGCTTATTATGATTCTTTTTGCATCCTCGCGAAGGATGGCGTCAATTTCTCCGCAGAGAACAGCGCCGAGGAAGAAGCCGTAAACCTCGCGTTCGGTTGCGTGAAGCAAATTTTTATATGTCCTGACCTTAAAAAGCGCACGGTTTATTCCCATCTCGCGGCAAATCCGGTATCCGAGCAGAAGAGATTCCTCGCTTGCCTCACCTTGGGAGAGGCAAACCGAATCACGCAGTATCGTTCCCCCTGCAAGCGCGGCGATCATTTCTCCCGTGAGCATTGTGGAAAACCTGCAAATGCGTCCCGCGCCGTCCGTCCTTACGAGCTTTGAATGAGAGCCTGGGAGCACGACAAGGCTGTCCGAAAAGCTCCCAAGCTCGCTGAACTGCATAAGTCCGACAAGCTCCGTTTCCTCGCCGCGCATCATGTCGGCGCTCTCAAGGTCGGAGGAGCACATTTTTACGCCCGGGACAAAGAAGAAAGGCGCCGATGAAATCTCCGGAAGTATCGTACGGCAAACGGCGGCGCGAAGCTCACCTACGCCCGCCGGCGCGGGTATATGTTCAACCTCATAAAGCCCGATTCCGGAGGTTATCATTCCGGACGCGACTGTTTTTTCAATATCCGAGACGGAAATCCCGGCGGATAAGGCAAGCTCGGACATGCCGCCGCGCACTGCCTCGGCAAGCGCGCCCGTGCCTCCGATGTTCTTCCCCGCTCCTACGTTTTTCTTTACAGTTCCGACCACCTGCTTTCCCCTCACAAGGAAAAGTCTGGTGTTGGTCGTCCCTCCGTCTATGGCTACAAAATATCCCATTTTATTTTCCCGTACCCTTTGCCGCCGAGACATACCGAGAGACAAGCTCCACAAAAGCAGCCTCGTCCGCGCCCTCAGGCAGTCCGCGCAAAATGTTTGTGTGTCCGAGCCCGAAGCCGAGCACGCCGGCATCTCGGTAGACTTCCATGTTTGATATGTTCACGCCTCCGACGGCGAGCAGTCTGACATGCGAGAGCGGCGCGCGCACCGCTTTTATATAATCCGGAGGGTATACGGAAACGGGAAACAGCTTTACGAAATCCGCGCCGAAGCGATGCGCGTCCGCAATCTCCGTGGGAGTGAGCGCTCCCGGAATCGAAACCATGTCAAGCTCCCGTGTTTTTTCGATAACGGCACGGCATGTATCGGGGGAAATAATAAATTCGCCTCCGCTCTCCTTTGTCATGCGCACCTGACGTTCACTCAGCGTTGTTCCCGAGCCTATCGACATTTTGTCTCCGAAATGCTCCTTAAGCATTGAAATCATCTCGGCAGTTTCCGTCTCCGGCGTCGCGCCGGAGGCGTCGTATGTAACCTCCATGAGCTTTACTCCGCCGCGGCTGAGCGCGTCGGCAAGCGGAAGTATACGGTCTTTTCCGACCCCGCGCACAATCACGATAAGCTTCTCCGAAAGAATTTTTTTAATAATCTGTTCCCTCATATGGCACCTCCGAAAGAGCCTTAATTTTATCTACGCTTCGCCATTTTGCAGAAGCGCAAATACTCGCTCTTAAAGACCTTTCGCGTATATTTTACCATTTGCGTACGGTTTTTTCAATACCATATCCGCTCAAAACAAATTTTTTTACCAGTCGGCGTTGCTGCCGTCCTCAAAATACTGACGCGGCGTCGACCATTTCCCGTCGTAAATCTTATCTGCAAGCGCGTCCTCGTCAAGCTCCACGCCGAGACCGGGCTTTTTTGGTAGCTCTATATAGCCGTCTTTGATCACAAACGGCTCTTTTATGTACCCAACGCCGAGGTCGCTGCCGTCAGCGTTGCCGGGATGCTCCTGTGCAAGGAAATTCGGTATGCACGCGTCAAGCTGGAGACAGGAAGCAAGAGAAATCGGACCGAGCGGATTGTGCGGGGCTACCGAGCCGAAATACAGCTCGGACATCGCCGCAATTTTCCTTCCCTCAAATATACCTCCGACATGGCATATATCAGGTTGCACGATGCTCACCGCCTGCTTTTCAAGCAGTTCGCGGTACTGCCACTTTCCGAAAAGCCTCTCCCCCGCCGCAATCGGCACTGTCGTAGAGCGTGCAATCGCCGCCATGCAGTCTACATTTTCGGGCAGACACGGCTCTTCGATGAAGAAAGGTGTATATGGTTTTAACATCTCGATAAGGCGCGGGGCAAGCGCCGGGCTTACTCTGCCGTGGAAGTCTATTGCAAGGTCCACCTTTTTCCCGATAAGCTCGCGCACGGCGGCAAAGCGTTCCACATGGCTTTCCATATTCGCGGGATTTTCTATCGTGCGAATCGGGGGAATTATTGAATATTTGAGCGCCGTATACCCCGCATCAAGGCGCGTGCGCGCAATTCGGAGCATCTCCTCAACCGTATTTCCGTCCTTTATTGCCGCCGCCTTTATATGCGTGTACATACGGATTTTGTTTCGGCACGCTCCGCCGAGCATTTCGTATACCGGGCAGCCGTAATATTTGCCCTTAATGTCCCACATCGCCTGTTCAATTCCGCTTATGGCGGACATCATCAGCGGACCTCCGCGGTAAAATCCGCCGCGGTAGAGCGCCTGAGTATGATGCTCGATAAGCATGGGGTCTTTTCCGATGAGATACTCCTCAAATTCCTTTATGACTGCTTCGACGGCGGTGCAGTGCCCTTCGAGAACGGGCTCGCCAAGCCCCACAATGCCTGCGTCGGTGTACATTTTAAGAAACATCCAGCGCGGTTTTACTTTTATAAGCTCCAGTCTCGTTATTTTCATCTTTTTTCTCCTTTTCGGGTCATATATGAAAAGTATAAATCAAAACGGGCGTGCTTTCTTTCAAAATTGCACTCTGTTTTTTAGAAATCCTGCTTTTCTTTGAGCTTGTAAAATTTTAGAAAACCCATTGATTATTCCGAAGCAGTAAGTTATAATATACGCAGGCAAGGCTTGCAAAGCAAGCCTTGGAGCGAAGCTCGGCTTCGCCACCGCACATTGTGCGCCTGCGCCCTTGACGGCTTCGCAAAAATGCCCTTGCGAGCAAGCATTTTTGCTTTATGGAATAATATATGCAGGCAAGGCTTGCAGAGCAAGCATTGGAGCGAAGCACAGCTTCGCCACCGCACCTTGTGCGCCTGCGCCCTTGACGGCTTCGCAAAAATGCCCTTGCGAGCAAGCATTTTTGCTTTATGGTATAATATACGCAGGCAAGGCTTGCAAAGCAAGCCTTGGAGCAAAGCGCGGCTTCGCCACCGCACCTTGTGCGTCTGCGCCCTTGTGGCTTTGCAAAAATGCCATTGCGGGAGGGCATTTTGCTTCATAGTATGATAAATATGCGGCTGTTTTTGCCGCAAATAAATAAAAGGAGCAAGTTTTTATGTCTTACAGCTTTGATACCCACACAAACATAAGCGATCCTGAGGCGGCGCTCGAAGTCCTTATAGGTCTTGCGGGAGTTTTCATCGCCATAGGGTTGCTTACTGCCGCGGTCGGCATCGCTTTTTACCTGCTTCGGGCCATAGGAGCATACAAAATTGCCAAACGCCTTAAACTCGCCGCTCCGTGGATTGCCTTTATTCCGATTGCAAACAATTATACCCTCGGAAAAATCGCCGAAGCGCAAGTGGACGAAAAGAAACCGCTTCCTTACGGCGTGCTTTTGCTGATTTTCCGTATTGCAAGCGAGCTTATCGGCTATTTGATTGGTTTCCGGGTCGCCTCCTTCCTTATAAACTTCATCGGGCGGCTTATTGAAACAGAAGGAAACATAAACGAGGACGAGCTTGTCGCGTCTTTCATCACCCTTATTGCCTCTGCCGTCATTATCGCCATCATTGCATTTTTTGTCTCTGTCGCATACGCGGTATTCTACTATATCGCCCATTACAAAATATACAAACTGCTGACCCCGCAGAATGCCGTGGCACTGCTTATTCTGACGATTCTTATCAATGCATCCGAGCCTATTATTCTCTTTTGCCTCAGAAACAAGCAGCCGATTGCACCGGTTGCCGCCGCTCAGCCTCAGATAGCGCCTCCCGAAAGTACATATACCCCTCCGGAAGGCAATGGAAACTGAATAGCGAAAAGGAAAGCCCTTCCGAAAAAGCGATACGACATAAAATCATACAAAGTCCATAGCCGCTTTTTCTTTGCCGATGCAAGCGCAAAGAAAAAGCTAAGCAAAAAGAAAGCGCCGAAAAGAAATTTCGCCCTCTGCGGAGGGCGACCGAGGCTGCGCGCCCCGGCCCTCGCCGCCTTTTAAAAAATGCGGGCGAAAACCTTTACTTTTTTCGGCGCCGACAACCATACCGACAGACTAAAGCCGCAGGCATTTGCCTGCGGCTTTTCTAATAAAATATTACATTTCGGATTGCGTCCGATGCGGTACTGCTTTTGCCTTAAAGTAATTCCTGTACTTATGAAAGCAAAGACCTGTCAGATGC
>JBJFAQ010000071.1:0-6245 GCA_051887995.1 Eubacteriales bacterium | reverse complement strand
CTCTATAAGGGAATTGTTCGCGTCAAGCTTTGCCGCAAGCTGGTCATATGACGCGTTCTCCGCATTCATCATGGTTTCAATCAGCTTTCTGCGGTCGGCAATCGAAGCGCTCTCCGAGTTTAAAACGTCAAGCTCCTTTTCCGACGCTTCAAACGCCTGTCTGCTCTTCTCGGCGTCCTTTTCCGCCTTTTTAAGCTCCGACGTAAGCTTTTCTATCTCGCCGGCACGGCTGAGTATGCCGCTGTCGCGCTTTGCAGAGCCGCCCGTAAACGAGCCGCCCGGATTTATCTGCTGTCCGTCGAGCGTCACCGCTTTTACGCGGTATCTGAGGCTCTTTGCCATAGCGGAGGCGTTGTCTATCGTGTCAAAAATGACTGTTCTTCCGAGAATGGAGGAAATGATGTCGGAAAAACGTGAATCGCTTTTTACAAGCGTATCCGCAGTACCTACAAAACCCGAAAAGCGCGCCGCGTCTCTTACCTCCTGCGTGGGAGCCGACGATTTCATTGACGTTATCGGATAGAAGGTTGCACGTCCCGCGCCCGCGCTTTTCAGCGCAAAGATAGCGGATTTCGCCGTCTCCTCGTCCTCGACAACAATGTTCTGAAGATTGGCTCCTAGAGAAGTCTCAACTGCGGTGATATATTTTTCATCCACCGAAATCAGTTTTGAAAGCGGTCCGTATATCTTTCCGCAGGCAGAGCCGTCTCTGCCTCGTATGCTTCCCGCCTCGTACTGCTTCATAACAAAGCGTACAGATGTGTTGTACCCCTCGAAATGCTCCTCCATGCGTTTGAGCGTTTCGACGCGCTGGGAAAGCGAATCCCGCACAAGTCGCGCGCGGTTTGCTTCCTCCCCAAGCTCGCGGCGGCGGGAAGATAGCTTCGCCGTCTTTTCGGCGTTTTTTTCCGCTTCCTCATCGAGCCTGTCGATTTCGGAAAGGTACTTGTCTGCCGAAGCCTTTGCTGCTTCGCATTTCTTTTTTATCTGCTCGGATACCGTTCTGTATTCCTCAAGCTCGGTCATAATCGAGCTGTTCTTATCGGTATCCGTGCTTTTTGCGTTTTCAAGCACCGAACGGCGCACGCGTATATCCATACGCTCGTTTTCAAGCCCCTTTATTTCCTCAAGCGCGGACGCAATGTCAAGCTCCAGCTTTTCCGCGTCGGAAGCGCACGTCTTGACTTCTTCGTTTTTTTCGTTTTGCTCCGAGCGAAGCTCTTCCGCCTTTGCCTCAAGCTCAGATATGCGCAAAAGGCGCTCTTCCTTTGCCTTTTTCTCTGCCTCGACGGCTTTTTCGGTGCTGAGAATACTTTCTTTTGCAGCCTTTATAAGCTCGTCTATATGCGCAATATTGCTCTCTCCTACCTTGAAATCGCTCTCAAGTGCATGATTTATATCAATCTGCTCACGAATTTTTGCAAGCAGATCCTCGGATTCCATTTTGCTTGACTGAACCGCTTCAAAGAGCTTGTCGTTCTGCGCTTCAAGCGCCGCAAGCGCGTCCTCCGCGCCCTGAAGCTCGATTTCGGACAGCTTATACGCTTTTTCCGCCTCGGCGACATCGGCGCGCAGTTTTTCCGTGTCATATATCCACAGTCTTACGTCCGCCTGCTTCTTAAGCTCATATAGCTCAAGATATTTTTTTGCTTTTGCGGCCTCTTTTTCAAGCGGCTCGACGCGCCCCTCAAGTTCTGAGAGGATATCGTTTATGCGGAGCATGTTATCCTCGGTCGCCGCCAGCTTGCGCTCCGCCTCGCTCTTTTTGTGGCGATAGCGAGCGATTCCCGACGCGTCCTCGAATATTCCCCGCCTTTCCTCGCTTTTCTGTGAAATTATCTCGGCAATCTTGCCCTGACCGACAATGGAATATCCGTCCCTGCCGATACCCGTATTCATGAAAAGCTCGTAAATATCCTTTAGTCTTACAGGCTTGCGGTTGATGAAATATTCGCTTTCGCCCGCTCTGTAATAGCGGCGGGTGACGGTCACCTCATCATACGGGCTGTCGAGCCTTCCTCCCTCGTCTCCGGTATTGTCAAAGGAAACCGATACCTCGGCGTACCCCATCGGCTTACGGCTTTCCGTGCCGCCGAAGATTATATCCTCCATTTTTGCGCCGCGTATGCTTTTCGGTGAAATTTCTCCGAGAACCCAGCGCATGGCATCGGAAATATTCGATTTTCCGCTTCCGTTAGGTCCGACAATGACGGTAGCGCCCTTTTCAAAGGTGAGTTTTGTTTTGTCGGGGAACGATTTGAACCCCTGAAATTCAAGCGATTTTAAATACACTCGTTTTTTCCTCCGATGACGCAATAATCCATTTTTATATTATAACCGAAAAGCGTGTCTTTTTCAACAACTTTAACGAATTTGATATTCTTTTTTACAAAATATTTATCTTTAAGTCGATTTATGTTTTTTCTTTTTTGCCCTATCGCCTTTGACGTAGCGCCGGTCGGAACAAGAAAAGTCACAGCTTTTGCATCGCCGCCGTCAGGCACCTCTTCAAGCAAGTCCGACATCTTGTCAAAAAACACTTCGCCCATGGCAAGCTCACCTATGGCGCTCTGATTCGCGCCGCCGCAGACAGTTTCCTCCGAGGAAAGGTTTTCCGACGCGCAAAGCCCTACTCTTATGCACGGCACCGAGTGAGAATCGAATATTTTCAGCACTTCCTTTGTGCGGAAAACCGCGTCCTCCGGCGCAAGCGGCATGTATTCGCCCCGCTTCTCCATTTCCGCAAGCTCGGTTTCATAGAAAACGACCGTCGGATAAACTCTTGCCGCGTCCGCCCCGAGCTCGCATATTTTTTCCGCGGTATCCCGCTCATTTTCTGCGTCCGAGAGCGGAAGCCCTATCATCATCTGACCGACGAGGGAAAAACCCCGTTTCTTTATGAGTCGGCACGCCTTCTCCGCAGAAAATGCGTCGTGCCCCCGCTTTGATGCAAGGAGAACCTTGTCCGACATGCTCTGAAGCCCAAGCTCTATCGTTTTCACTCCGTACCTTTCCAGAATGCCGAGTATCTCGTCATCAATATAGTCAGGTCTTGTTGACAGCCTTATTTCCTTTACTCTGCCGCTCTTTACATACGCATATGCCGTTTCAAGAAGCGAAATCATGAGAGAGCGGTCAATTCCGGTAAACGAGCCGCCGAAAAAGGCGATTTCCGTATCGTGTATCTTCCCGCGCGCCTCTATCGTTTCAAGTGCTTCTTCTATCTGTTCGGGCACTTTCTGCGCGTCAAAGGAAAGCTGTCCCGAAATCGAGCGCTGGTTGCAAAAAACGCAGTTGTTCGGACAGCCGAGATGCGGTATGAATATCGGTATATTCGCGTGTTTTTTCGACATATGCTCACTCCGTATGTATCTTTGAAAAATTTTTCTCCGTTATTTCAAAAAAGCAGCCGAAGCTGCTTTTTTTCTCTTATTCACCGAAAATTTTCAGTGCCTCGGCTGCCGCCGCCTGCTCTGCCTCGCGCTTTGACGCACCGACGCCCCTGCCTATGACATTGCTGTTAAGGCGCGCTTCGACAGTGAAAGTTTTATGATGGTCGGGACCGCTCTCTTCCACGGTTTCGTATCTGAGCATCTCTCCGTCCGCCTGCTGTACTATCTGCTGAAGCAGGGTTTTGTAATCCTTGCTGTGACCGTCGCTCTCTGCCGCCTGAAGCTCCTCTATGACAAGCGGCAAAAGAAAATCCGCGACCTTTTTCTTGCCGTCCTTGCCGGCGTCGAGGTACATCGACGCAAGAAGCGCTTCAAAAGCGTCGGCAAGTATGCTCTTTCGCTCTCTGCCGTGATTTTTTTCTTCGCCGTGACCGAGCAGAAGGTAGTCGCCGAGCCCAATCTTAAGAGCAAACCCGGAAAGAGCTTTCTCGCAGACGACCTCCGCCCTCATACGCGTAAGCTCGCCCTCCGGTCTCTTTGTATAATGAGAAAACAGATATTCGCTCACAATTATGGACAGCACAGAATCTCCGAGAAATTCGAGACGTTCGTTACATTCCGCCTCTCTGTGGCGAAGCTTCAGCTCGTTTGAATACGACGAGTGTGTAAGCGCTTTATTCAGAATGGAAATATCGTTGTAGCGATAGCCGATCACCTTTTCCAGCTCTCTGCTGTCGCGGGGTAGTTCTGCCATTTTTCCGACCATGCCTTTCTCTTTCCGCACATTTTCCTCTCGCGGAATCTTTTTTACTTTATGCCCTCGTCTCCGTCCGCCGCCGTGCGCGAAGCATTAAGCTCTGCCTCGGCAAGTCTCTTTTCGCGCATTTTTGCGGCTTCCTCCGCTACCTCCTCCGTAACCTTAGAGGACGCGAACGAGATAGCCTGACGTATGGCGCTTGCAAACGCCTTTGCATCCGAATTTCCGTGCGCCTTTATAACGGGCTTCTGAAGACCGATAAGAGGCGCTCCGCCGTATTCGCGCGTGTCAAATTTCTTTTTCATGGCGGAAAGCTGCTTTTTGACAAGAAGAGCCGAAACCTTCGTCACGCCGTTTGAAAGGAAAATGTCTTTTAATGAATCTATCATGAGCCTGCCCATGCCTTCAATACTCTTTATCAGAATATTTCCGGTAAAACCGTCGGTAACAAGCACATCGCAGACATCGAAAGGCAGTTTGTTTGCCTCAATATTCCCGACAAAACGTATTGCGCTGTTTGACGAGAGCAGTTTATATGCCTCTGTCTGAAGCTCCGTTCCCTTGCATTCCTCGCTTCCGTTGTTGAGAAGCCCTACGCGCGGTCTTTCAATGCCGAATATTTTTTTCATATAGACCGAGCCCATAACGGCGAAGGTCTCAAGCTGCTCCGGCGTTACATTTATGTTTGCGCCCGAATCTAAGAGCAGTATCGGATTTTTCAGCGGAAGCACGGACGCGATTCCCGCCCTCTGTATGCCTTTCAGGCGTCTTACGACATGCGTTGCTCCCGCGAACAGCGCTCCGGTGTTACCGGTGCTTACAAAAGCGTCGCCCTTGCCGTCGGCAAGCAGATGCAGTCCCGCCATCATCGAGCTGTCCGGCTTTTTACGTATAACCGTTATCGGATCGTCCGTCATTTCAACCACGTCAGACGCGCCGTATATCTCAAATGAAGAAATATCGAGAGAATTTTCCCGCGCAACACGCTTTATCGCCTTTTCGTCTCCGACGACGATGAACTCCGCTCGGCTGTTTTCCGCCGCGCGGCAAAGTCCTTTTACAAGCTCATCGGGGGCGTTGTCTCCACCCATAACATCAACAATTATTTTCATTTCAGAAATTCTCCTTTCCGCGTGTGTCCGGATTTTTTGAATCGAACAGTCCGGACGCTGCAATTTCCGTCGCGAGCGCAAGCGATCTTGCGGCAAGCGCTTCGTTTTTAGCGGTCTTTCCGCCTTTTACACGTGTTTCAAGCGGCTCTATTATGCCGAAATTGGCGTTCATCGGCTGAAACGAGGTGTTTAGCCCCCGGCTTACATATCCCGCCATCGCTCCGAGCATGGTTTTTTCGGGGAAAACGAACGCTTCCCTTCCAAATGCCCTGAGTGCGGCGTTAAGTCCCGCGACAAAGCCAGAGCCTGCAGATTCTATATACCCCTCAACTCCCGTCATCTGTCCCGCAAAAAACACACAAGGTCTTTTTATCATGGAATATGTCGCAGAGAGAAGTCCGGGCGATTCAAGATAAGTATTGCGGTGCATTACGCCGTACCGCAAAAACTGCGCGTTCTCAAGCCCCGGAATCATGCGGAACACCCTGCGCTGTTCGTCAAAGGTCAGATGCGTCTGGAATCCGACGATGTTGTACATTGTGCCCTCGTTATTCTCCTTTCGGAGCTGAACGACAGCGTATGCTTCCGAGCCTGTTCTCGGGTCAACAAGTCCGACAGGCTTCAGCGGTCCGAAAAGGAGCGTATCTCTGCCGCGCCTTGCCATGACCTCAACCGGCATACATCCCTCGAAAACAGTCGGTTCTTTCTGCATTTCCCTGTCAAAATCCTTAAGCTCGGCTTCCTTTGCACCGACAAGCGCCTCATAGAACGCTTCGTACTGCTCTTTTGTCATCGGGCAGTTGATGTAGTCGGCGTCTCCTTTGCCGTATCTCGACGCAAAAAACGCCGTATCCATATTTATCGACGAGAAATCCACAATCGGCGCGGCGGCGTCAAAAAAATGAAGCCCGCGGCAGCCAAGCTCGCCGGAGATGAAGTCTGCCATGCCGTCGGAGCTGAGAGGGCCGCTTGCAATAACGGTCA
>JBJFAQ010000070.1:0-6258 GCA_051887995.1 Eubacteriales bacterium | reverse complement strand
CGCGTAAGCGACGCGCGAAAAGATATCCGAGGCAAGCGGCTCTCCTTTTTTTCGCTTTTTTCGGTATGCGGTCTCAGCGGGCAAACAAGCTGAAGAATTGCGCCTATGGCAAACGCCGAAATAAGCTGAGTGACATAAAGAATAACTCCGAAGCGCGGACAAGACCAGAGCGATGTTCCCACCGCGCTTATAAGAAATGCGGAGCTTGGGTTTCCTGAAATCACAAACAGGCGCTCCAGCTCCTCTTTTCCTATGATCTTTTTTTCATAAAGCCTTATCGCGGTAAGCGCTCCGACCGGAAAGCCGCACAGCGCTCCCATGACGGGAGAGGCACATCCCGCGCCGCTTATGCCGAAGAAAAAACGCATAGGCGCCGAAAACACGGGAGACATCACCTCAGCCGCGCCAAGCTCCACAAGAAGTCCGGAAAGGACCATGAAGGGAAAAAGCGACGGTATCACGGTTCGCGCACAGACGTCAAGCCCGTGACGCATACAGCCTATTGCAATATCGGTGTTTACGAGCAAAATGAGAGACACGCCGAGCGTGCCCGAAAGCAGAAACAGCCCCGACACCGGCATTTTCTTTTTGGATACCCCGCGCTTATCTGACGTCATGTAAAAACCTCCGTCCGCATACAATACACCGGACAAAGTAATTCTATTATCACAAGCCTTTTCTTATGCAAAACATGTAAAAGCGAAAGGGAGACGAGACATAAATGAAAAAAGAAAAAAAAGACTCAAGAAGTCTGAGGGAAAAGCTCGAACAGGATTTTGACATTCCCTCCGACCTTCTCTGCGGCGGTTCTATGCTCGAAGTACGCGGAAAAGGAAACGCAACCGTAATCGGATGCCGTAAAATCCTTGAATACACGCCGAACGTCATTTCCCTCCGTATGGCAAAAAATATTCTCACAATTACCGGAGAGCGCCTTGTCTGTCTTACATATTATGCAGGGCAGATTGCTGTAAGAGGAGAGATACAAAAAATCGAATTTTGGGAGGAAGAAAATTGGCATTGCTCGAATCCTTAAAAAACCGTCTTGTGGGCGCGTCGACTCTCACATGCAAAGCAGAGGATTCCGCCTCGCTTCTGAACATATGCATGGAAAACAGCGTTCCGTACCGAAAGCTCTCCTTCTGCGGCGACATGGTAAAGCTCGAAATGTCGCGCCGTGCGGCAAAAAGGCTGTCGGGACTTCTCGAAAAAAAAGAAATTGAACACGAAATAAAATCAAGGGGCGTCCCCGTTTTTCTTGAAAAATACAAGAAGCGATACGGGCTTGCGGCAGGCGCGGCAATGATATTCGCGCTCATTTTCCTTTCGACAAGGTATGTCTGGGATATCCGCGTCAGCGGCAACAGCTCGCTTACCGCCGCCGACGTAAAAAATGAGCTTGCGGCAGAGGGCTTTCACATCGGAAGCCGTATAGGAGAGCGTGATGTTGACGAAATATCAAACGCAGTTCTCCTGAAGTCCGAGAAAATCGCATGGCTCAGCATAAACTTTCGCGGAAATGTCGCCGAGGTGCAGATACGTGAAAAGGATTTCAGAGAAAACGGCGACAGCAATTTTTCCTGCGCAAATATTGTTGCTTCATGCGACGGCGTGATAGACAGAGTTGAAATTCTGAGAGGCACCGCGATGGTAAAAGAAGGAGACGGTGTGCGCAAGGGAGAGCTTCTTATAAGCGGTCTCTCCGAAAACAAATCAGGTGCATACCGCACCGAGAAGGCAATGGGAGCGGTATATGCAATAACATCTCATCATTTTTCGGTGGAAATTCCGCTTGTTTATGAAAAGACCGTCACCTCCGAGCCCGTATGCACCGAAAAATCCGTAATTTTTTTCTCAAAAAAATTAAATATTTACAGAAATAGTGGAAAAACGGATATGTTTTGTGTTAAAATAGAGAAGGAAAAGTGTTTTTCTGTTTTCGGACTGCCGCCGCTTCCGATAAGCATCGGTTACGTGTTTGTCGCCGAGGAAAAAGCCGAAAAGGTAACCCGAAGCGAGAAAGAGGCCTCGGAGCTTGCATTCTTTGAAATGGAGCGGCTTCTTGCGGCGGAGCTGAAGGACGCAGACCTGCTAAAAAAAACCGTAAGCACCGAGATTACAGGCGAGGCCGTCATCATCTCGTGCGATGTAATCTGCTCGGAAAATATTGCGGTAAGCGTTCCGTTCGGGGAAAGCACCTCACCCTAAAAATCTGCCCTTCGGAGGTCATATGCTAAAAATTATTCGCCTCACCTCATCCGATGTCATTTCAAAAATTTTCGGCTCGTACGACGTGAATGTCAGGCTAATCGAAAAAAGACTCGGACTTGATATAACCAACCGCTCGGATTCAGACGGAGACGCAATCCTGCTTGACGGCGATGAAAAAGCGCTCGAAAGCGCCGAAAAAGTGATAAAATACCTTGCACGTATTGCGGAATACAATGAAAGTCTCTCCGACGGACAGGTAAACTACGTGCTTGACATGGTATCGGACGGACGCGAAGACGAGCTGATTGAACCGTCCGGAGACCTTATCTGCATCACGACGCGCGGAAAACCGATAAAGGCAAAAACCGCAGGACAAAAGAGGTATGTTGACGCAATAAAGAAAAACACCGTTGTTCTCGGAGTTGGACCTGCGGGAACCGGAAAAACCTTTCTTGCCGTTACAATGGCAGTCAATGCGCTGCGGGAGAAGCAGGTAAGCCGCATCATTCTGACCCGTCCGGCAGTTGAGGCAGGCGAGCGGCTGGGATTTCTCCCGGGCGACCTTCAGAGCAAAATAGACCCCTATCTGCGTCCGCTCTACGACGCGCTGTACGAAATGATGGGAGCGGAAAACTACCAGCGCCACCTTGAAAAAAACACAATCGAGGTTGCACCGCTTGCATATATGCGTGGGCGCACGCTTGACGATTCATTTATCATACTTGATGAAGCGCAGAATGCAACCCCGGAGCAGATGAAAATGTTTCTGACACGTCTCGGAACCGGTTCAAAGGCGGTTGTCACAGGAGACCTGACGCAAACAGACCTGCCTTTCGGCAAGCGCAGCGGTCTTGCGGAAGCGGTAAAGATTCTTGACGGGATTGACGACATCGCAATCCATAGGTTCTCCGACCGCGACGTTGTACGCCACCGCCTTGTGCAGAAGATTATTCTTGCATACGACAAATACGAAAAAAGCCGCGCGGAAAAAGCCGAGCCGCGTGCTCCCCATTCCTTCAGAGTAAAGAAACAGTAAGGAGACAGACTGTGAAAAAGGTAAAAATCTATTTTGAAAATGACCAGGACAAAGAAAAAATCACATACTCACTGAAATTACTGCTTCGGCGCGCCGTTGTAGAAACTCTCGAATACGAAAGCTACAAGCGCGACGCAGAAGTATCTATAACATTTACAGACAATGAAAAAATACATGCGCTCAACAGCAAATTCCGCGGTGTAGACCGACCTACAGACGTGCTTTCCTTCCCTCTCCTCGATTTTGACGGCTCGGAGAAGGACAAAACAATGCCGAGGGAGCTTGAAACAATGCTCGGAGATATCGTTATTTCCCTTGAGAAAGCGCGCGAGCAGGCAAACGAATTCGGGCACAGCTTTGAACGCGAGGTGACCTTTCTCTGCGTTCATTCCATGCTTCATCTGCTCGGATATGACCACGAAAAGTCCGAATCGGACGATGAAGACATGCGCGAAAGGCAGAGAAGGATAATGGAAAGAATCGGTCTTTCGGTAAAATAAGGAGAAACTGACCAAATGAAAAAAACAGGATTTATCGCCATCGTCGGAAGGCCTAACGTCGGAAAATCAACGCTTATGAACTCCATTCTCGGCGAAAAAGTCGCCATTGTTTCAAGCAAACCCCAAACAACAAGGAACAGAATCATCGGCATACACACCGAGGGGGAAAATCAGTTCGTGTTCCTTGATACCCCGGGAATACACACGCCGAAAAACAAGCTCGGCGACTACATGGTGGGAGCGGCAAACTCCTCGATGCGCGACGCCGACGTTATTGTGCTTGTGGCAGAAGCCGGAAAGCCGGTATGCACGACCGAGGAGAACATCATACAAAGAATCAAAAGCAGCGGTCTGCCCTCCGTCATCGCAATAAACAAGACCGACCTTGTTTCCGCCGAGGCGGTTGCGGAAACTATCAAGGCATACGCCGCTCTGCACGATTTTGACGCCTTTGTTCCGATGTCGGCAAAGAAAAACAAAGGCACAAAGATAATTCTCGACGAGTGTGAAAAATATCTTGCCGAAACCGACGCATGGTTCTTCCCTGCCGACATTGCAACAGACCAGCCCGAGCGTCAGCTCGCCGCCGAAATAATACGTGAAAAACTGCTCAAAACCCTTGACAAGGAAGTTCCTCACGGCACGGCGGTCGTCATTGAAGAATTCAAGGACGAAGGAAAGCTTTTGCGCATACGCGCTGAAATTTTCTGCGAAAAAGCGTCGCACAAGGGCATAATCGTCGGCAAAAACGGTGAGGCGCTGAAGCTTGTCGGAACGTATGCACGGGAGGATCTCGAAAGGATTCTCGGAACAAAGGTATATCTTAATCTTTGGGTAAAGGTAAAGGAAAACTGGCGCGACAGCGTCGCCGAGATAAGCAATTTCGGTTACAGCCGAGACGAGGACAATCAGTAAAAGACAAGGAGGGTACATCATGCTTTACGCAACAGACGGTCTTGTGATACGTGAAACCGATGTGGGCGAGCATGACAAGCTTCTTACCCTGCTCACCCCGTCAGAGGGACAGATATCAGTCTCCGCAAAAGGAGCGCGTTCATCAAAAAGCCGTCTTGCGGGAGTGTCAAAACTCTTTACATACGGCAACTATGAAATATACAAAAAAGGAGATTACAGATATATAAAGGACGCGTCAGTCATCGAGCCTTTTTTCGGGCTTTCATCGGATATCGAAAAAATGTCCGCGGCGGCGTATTTCTGTGATATTGCCTGTGACATAACGGGTGAGGGAGTGCCGTCCATTGAGATTCTCAGAATGACGCTGAACTCTTTTTACGCACTTTCAAAGGGAATAAAAAGCACGCCTCTTGTAAAAGCGGTATATGAAATTCGCGCGGCAGGCTATTCGGGCTTCATGCCGGAACTTGAGCGCTGCGCGCTTTGCGGGGAGACAAACCCGGCTCGTCCGGTGCTTGACGTCATGAACGGGCGTCTGCTCTGCGCTTCCTGCCGTCAAAAGATAGAAAATGCAAGGCAAAAAGAACTTGCGACCTCGCTCGATGCGCCTGAAGTAAGCATATACTGCCGCCTCTCGCCAAGCTCGCTTGCCGCGCTGAGATTTGCACTCAGCGCGCTTCCCGAACGAATGTTTTCCTTTGATCTAACCGAAGAGGGCGAGCTCGCCATTTTTTCTCATGCCTGTGAAACCTATCTTCTGAACCATCTCGAACGCGATTTTTCCACCCTGAAATTCTACAAATCGCTTTTTTAAAATTAAAGGAAAAAACAAATGCAGATAAATGACAAAACACTTAAAACGCTTGAATTTGACCGCGTGCGCGAAATGCTTGCGGACTGCGCCCTGACAGAGGGCGCAAAGCAAAAGGCGCTTGAGCTTGTACCGTCCTCCGATGCGGACGATATTCTGCGCCGTCTACGCCGCACGACCGACGCAAGGCGGCTCTACGAAGCAAAAGGAACGCCTCCCTTCGGCGACATTCATGACATGTCGGACATTTGCGAGCGCGCCTCAAAGGGCGCGATGCTTTCGGGACGAGAACTCCTCCGCGCAGCGTCCGTGCTTCGTTCCTCGCGCCTCATGCTTGACTATATACGCGAAAACAAGCTCTTTGAAACCTCGCTCGACGAAATTTTTGAGCGGCTTATGCCCGCAAGAAGCGTCGAGGATAAAATAACCCGCTCTATAATCTCCGAAGACCTTGTTGCGGACGAGGCAAGCCCCGCGCTCGGCGATATTCGCCGCAAAATGCGCGTGACCAACAACAAAATAAAAGAAACTCTTCAGAAATATATCGGAGGCTCGCTTTCAAAGTATTTACAGGAAAACATAGTGACAATGCGCAACGGGCGTTATGTCGTTCCTGTAAAAGCGGAATACAAAAATGAGGTCAAAGGGCTTCTGCATGACACATCGGCATCGGGCGCTACAATGTTTATTGAGCCGATTGCCGTTGTCGATGCAAACAACGAGCTGAGAGAGCTTGAAACAAAGGAACAGCATGAAATAGAACGTATTCTGTACGCGCTTTCCTC
>JBJFAQ010000069.1:0-6275 GCA_051887995.1 Eubacteriales bacterium | reverse complement strand
TGCCTCCGGGTATGTGACAGGCGGAGGACTTGAGCTTACAGAGCACCGTGACACATTTCTATACAGCAATGTGATTCGTACAGCGATTCCTCAGAACACATCGTCCGGCGGCTCGTCCATGCGAACAGCATCCGGCGGCGGTCATTTCGGCGGCTCGACCACCCACACCTCCTCGTCTGGCAGGACGCACGGCGGCGGAGGGCGCAGATTTTAGATTATATGCGGTTTTATTTCAGACTTTCCCCGCGTATTTATATGAGGGGTGATGAAATGAAGCTTATATACAATTTTGCAAAACGAAGCACGGCTTTGGCAGGCGCGGCGCTCGCCGTGTGCGTCTTTGCCGTGTTTTTTGTCTCCTGCGGCACAAAAACCAAGCCCGGCATCGCATCAAACTGTCTTTGCGGCGCGTTTGAGGCGGAAATTTGTGTCGAAAAAGAGGATTTTTCTTTCGAGGGAACTCTTTTTGCCTCGAAGCGAGGCGAAAACGGTGGGGAGCGTGATCTGACGTTTGTTTTCAGCGCTCCCGAGGGCTTGCAGGGCGTTACCGCATCAAGGAGCGGCGGAAATGTTTCGCTTTCTCTTGACGGCATCGAAATCGGCGGCGAAAACGGCGTTTTTGACGAAATGCTTGCTTTTTCCTCGCTTTTTGACTTTGACATGACGGGGGCGGAAGTCCGCGCTGACGGCGATTTTACGCTTGTGACATCAGAGGACGGAGAATATACCGTCAGGCTTCTTCGCGACCAAGGCGTGCCTGTCACGGCGCAAAAAAACGCAGGTGAAAAGCTCACCTGCGAATTTAAAAGCTTTAAAGCTCAGTAGCGAACGTCCCGCACAACCGTGCACGGCGCGTTATAAAAACGAAATATTTTGAGCGCCTTTGAGGTCGCCTCAAAATAAACGGCAATGTGTTTCCCGTCCGAATTTACGAGCGCAACATATGCGTCGGGGGTATGTGACGACGAGAGCGCGTTTATCGTTTTTTCGGGAGCAAAGGCGGTGATTCGCTCTTTTGATTCGCCTAAAGGCGCGACAAGAGTACAATCTTTTATTTTGAACTCCACGACCGTTTTTCTGGAGCGGTTTCCGTATATGTTTGAAAAAACAACGCTTCCGGACGTCATCGAATATTCGTATTCGACATTCACGTACCGCCATGTGAAGAAAACGAGTATCCATGTGGTGAGCGGAACGAGTGCGAGCAGCGGGAAAAGATGACTGATAAAGCCAAATGCAAACCAGACTATAACAAAAAGCACATAAAACACAATAAGGGCGATTCGGCGGAAGCGCCATTTGCCCTCCTTGCGCTGTGCAACGACATATTCGTATGTCGCAAAATCATTCATTTTCGTTTTATCTCCCGGACAAGTGATTTTATCTCATTATAAAATACTTTTTTTCTCTTGTCAAGGAAAAACACGGTCAATTTATAAAAAAGGAAACAGAAGCGGTATGTTCGACAACACAAAAGACATTAAAATGGCGGAGAAAATCGCGTCTGCGGTTAAAGAACGGGGCGGTGCGGCATACTATGTCGGCGGATTTGTGCGCGACAGGCTTATGGGGCGCGAGTGCAAGGACGTTGATATAGAGGTTCACGGGCTTGCGCCGGACGAGCTCTCTGATGTGCTCGATTCTCTCGGAGAGAGGCTTTCCGTCGGCGAGAGCTTCGGAATATACGGCATGCGGGGATATTCGCTCGACATTGCGATGCCGAGAAAGGAAAACCTCAAAGGGCGGGGACATCGGGATTTTGATGTGACGGTCGACCCGTTTATCGGGGAGAAAAAAGCCGCGATGCGCCGCGATTTTACGATAAACGCGCTCATGCAAAATGTTCTTACTGGAGAGGTGCTTGACTTTTTCGGAGGACTTGACGATATAAAAAACGGCATACTGCGGCATGTAAGCGACAAAAGCTTTGCGGAGGACGCGCTCAGAGTACTGCGAGGGGCGCAGTTTTCCGCCCGTTTCGGCTTTGAAATAGCCGATGAAACAATGGCTTTGTTTCGCCAAATGTCTCTTGACGCTCTTTCGAGGGAGCGCGTCGAGGGTGAGCTTGAAAAAGCGATGATCGGAGCTGAGAAACCGTCGGTTTTCTTTGAATGTCTTAAAAAAGCGGACAGGCTTTGCGAGTGGTTTCCGGAGCTTTTCGCTCTTATCGGGGTTGAGCAGAACAAAAAATATCATGCGGAGGGCGATGCCTTTACGCATACCATGCTCGTGCTCGACGCGGCGGCAAAAAGGCGGGGAGAGGCGAGCGATCCGTTCGGATTTATGCTTGCGGCGCTTGTACATGACTTCGGCAAAGCTGTGACAACAGAGTGCATAGACGGAGTTATACATTCATACGGACATGAAAATGCCGGGCAGGCGCTCACACTTGAATTTATGCACCGTCTGACAGGGAACGTAAAGCGCACGAAATATGTAATGAATCTTGCGCTTCTCCATATGAAGCCGAATGTCTGCGCTTCGTCCGGCGCGTCAATAAAGACGACGAACAAAATGTTCGATGAGGCAATTTGCCCGAAGGACCTTATCCTGCTTTCTTCCTCCGATGCGGAGGGAAAGCAGTCGGAGCATGTTAAAAGAGACAATGAGGAGTTCCTTTTCGGCAGACTGCAGATTTACCGCGAATATATGGCGAGACCGTGTGTTTCCGGAAAGGACCTTGTGCTTGCCGGGATAAGTCCGGGTCCCGTGTTTTCCGAGGCGCTCGCTTACGCGCACAAGCTGCATCTTGCGGGTATCGAAAAAGAACAGGCGTTAAAGCAGACGCTCTCGTATGCGGCAAAACTCAGCGCAAAATTGTAAACAAACGGCGAAAAGTCTTTCTTTTTTCGGCTTAATATGTTATACTCGTATTTGTAAACGTGCAAATCTGCACGACGGAGGTTATAAAATGAATGAAAAACAATCAGCGGTAAGACGCGTATTCTGCCTGCTTCTTACGCTTTTCATCTGCTTTGCATTTTTTGTATCCTGCTCGGCAAAAAAGAGCAGTGCCGAGGAACATGATACCGACGGCGCCGATACCGAATCGAACAGCGGCGAAGCACAGGGAGTTATTCCCGACGGCGTTGATATAAACTATGTAATGGACTATATGAACGAAGATTTGTCGCCGTACGTAACGCTCGGTGCGTACAAAGGACTTTCCGCGACGGTTGAGAGTTATGAAATAGACGACGCTTATATTCAGGAAAAAATTGAAGAACTGCTTGATGAGCAGCGCACTGAAATCGAGGTGACAGACCGTATGACCGCCGAGGGCGACACCGTTATCGCCGATTATTCCGGTGCGTTTGACGGCGAGGCTTTCAGCGGCGGAACTGCCGAGGGCGCGGAAATCGTTTTGTCGGAGGACAGCGGATATATTCCCGGCTTTGCAAGCGGTATGATAGGTCATATGCCGGGTGAAACCTTCGATATGGAAGTGACTTTCCCCGATGAGTATTCAAATCAGCCCGCATATTCCGGAAAGACCGCCGTTTTTACGGTTACGGTGCAGTGTATAATTGAGCTTTCAGACGCTCCGAAACTTGACAACACATTCGTCGAGGAGCATTACGGCGATGTAGGCTGTCATACGGTAGATGAATTTATGACATATTATAAAGGATATCTTGAGGAAGCCCGTACAAACACCGAAAAGCATGATGCCATTTCAGACATCTGGAGTCAGATTATGGAAGGCGCAACTGTTAATGAGCTTCCGCAGAAGTCCGTCGATGCCATTTACTGGTCGTACCGTTCGGCATATGAAGGCTATGCGTCTTCCTACGGCGTGAGCTACGAGACCTTTTTATCCCAATATGTCGGATATACGGATGATGATATCAGAGAATACGCCGAAAGCTATATAAAAGAGGACATCGTCATCTATCAGATAGTAAAGGCGGAGGGCATTGAGGTGACCGAGGCCGAATACAAGGCCGGGGTTGAGGATTTCTGCAAGGAGTACGAAATGACAGAGGACGAGCTTGTCGAGACTTACGGCGAGGAGAAGATAACAAGCGTTCTTCAGTGGAACAAGCTTCAGGACTGTATATACGAATGGAGCGAAATTAAGGTGTATCGCACATAAAATCAGAAGAAAAGAGCCGAAGGCGTCAGCTTTCGGCTCTTTTCTTTGCGCCAAAAAGAAAAATCGACAAAGCTATTGTTTTTTTTGCAAAAATAATGTATACTGTATCTGTTTTGCAAAGGCAAAAAAGAAAGGTTGAACTTATGAGAACAAAAGGACAGAATCTGATGGCGCTTGTCGCCGCCCTTGTGCTCATTGCGCTTGTGTGCGCGATAGCTTTGCTCGGCGTCGGCAGCATGCCCGGAATATTTGAAGAAGGAGCGATAAACAAGGGGCTTGACCTTGTCGGCGGATCGCGTATCGTTTATGAGGCGGCGGTGGCAGATGACGCTTCGGGACTTGAAGAAAACATGGCGACAGCTCAGGCAATGATGCGTCAGCGCCTTGACAATCTCGGCTACACCGAAGGAACAGTCACGCGCGACGGCACAAAGCGTCTTGTGGTGGAAATACCGAACGTGAGCGACCCGGAAGAAGCGGTGCAGATGCTCGGAACGACCGCCAAGCTCGAATTTGTTGATTCGGACGGGAATATTGTGCTGACTTCCGGCGATATTACGTCTGCCAAAGCATCATATATTGTGACAAATCAGGCCTATAATACATACGAATATGTTGTCACGCTTGAGCTTTCCTCCTCGGCAAAGGCAAAATTTGCGGACGCGACGGAGAAAGCAGCGGAAAAGACTTCAAGCGGAGAAAACTGGATAGAGATAAGGCTTGACGGAAGCGAGGTCAGCAAGCCGTACGTGAAGGAAAGACTTGAGAGCGATTCCGTTTACATAAGCGGAGGCGGAAGCGGCTTCTCAAAGGAATATGCGGAGCAGCTTGCGGGAATAATTGCCTCGGGACAGCTTCCGTTCGCGCTCACTGAGGTTCAGCTTGACACAGTTGAAGCCACGCTCGGAGCGAAAGCGCTTGAGACGAGCCTTACGGCAGGCGCTATTGGCATTGTGCTCGTCATGATTTTCATGATAGCCGTTTACCGCCTGCCCGGAATCATCTCGTCCATCGCGCTTGTTGCATATACGGCTGTTTTCGGAATAATACTTGTCGTTTTCAAGATAAATCTCTCTCTTCCGGGCTTTGCCGGAATCATTCTATCCATCGGAATGGCGGTCGATGCAAACGTTATTATTTTTGAGCGTATGAAAGAGGAGCTCCGCGTCGGAAAATCCACTCTTGCCGCGCTGAAGGCTGGCTTCAAGCGCGCTTTTACCGCAATTCTCGACTCGAACGTCACCACTGTAATCGCCTCTGTCGTGCTTTGGTATTTCGGCTCGGGTTCGGTGAAGGGATTCGCCGTCACGCTCTTTATCGGTGTACTGCTTTCAATGCTGTCCGCTGTCGTTGTCACACGTTTCCTGCTCTCAAGACTTGTGGGACTGAATATCACGGATGTCCGCCTTTACGGTTTGGGCAAGAAGGAGGCATGAAACATGAAGTGGGATTTTGTAAAGAATAAAAAGATATTTTTCATTGTGACGCTTGCCGTCATCGTGATAGGCGTTGTTTCGATAATCGTGCGCGGCTTCAATCTCGACACCGACTTTACGGGCGGCACAACGATGCAGGTCGAAATGGGACATCAGATTTCGTCTGAGGAAGAAGAAAAAATATGCTCGGTTCTTGAGAATGCAACCGGCGTTGCGGTTTCGAGCTTCAGACGCGCCGGAGACGGCACGCAGTTCCTTGCAAAAATGAAGGAGATAGACTCAGAGACGCGCGTAAAAGCGTTCGAAGCGTTGAAAACCGAATTTTCGCTTGAGGACGAAGCCCTTCTCAGCGTGGCGAGCGTCGGCGCTTCGGTTTCGGCGGACATACGCAATTCCGCGGTTCTTTCGACTGTTGTTGCCATTGTGCTCATGCTTGCTTATATTTCTATACGCTTTGACCTTTCCTCGGGACTTGCGGCGGTAACTTGTCTTGCACATGATATATTTATCATGATAGCGGCTTACTCTCTGCTTCAGATACCGATGAACAGCACGATGATAGCGGCGCTTCTGACTATTCTCGGCTACTCCATAAACGCGACCATCATCATTTTTGACCGCATACGCGAGAGCAGAAAAAGAAACTCAAAGGCGAGCTTTGAGGAGGTTGTGAATACCGGAATAAGAGGAACAGTGACGCGCTCGCTCTTTACCTCTCTTACAACCCTTTTCACAATCGGTGC
>JBJFAQ010000068.1:0-6316 GCA_051887995.1 Eubacteriales bacterium | reverse complement strand
TATCCTTTTGCCTGCGGTACAATATGAATGTTTGCCAATATGACGATAAAAATGACAACAACCGCTCCGATAATGATATATTCCATTTTTAATCCTCCGTTTGATTTATTTTCTCACATATCAGTTTTACGCCTTCGATAGACTTTACCCTGACAAGTGTTCCCTGCTTTATTTTCTGCATTTCATCCGAAGAACGTGCGCTCCAAATTTGTGAAGAAATTTTGACAAGTCCTTTGCCGACGATATTGTCAATATCTTCCGTGACAATGCCGGTCTCACCTATCAAAGCGTCTGCATTTGTCTTTTCAATGGGCTTTGAACGTATAAATTTTTTGAAAATTGTCTTTGAAAGTAGCAACATGACGATTGAGAGCACCGAAAACACAAGCACCTGTATCCAAATCGGAACCGACATTGCCGCAAGAAGCAGTGCGATAAAAGCTCCGGGCATAAACCAAACTGAAACAAGTGCCGCTGTCGATATTTCAACAACAAAAGCAAGAATCAAAATGCCGAGCCAGATATATTCTACCATTATGAAACCACCTCCGTATCCTGTTTTAAAGTATAAATTTGAGTAATCAAATATGAATTTTCGCTCTTCTCAAGAACAACATATTGCGGAATACAACCGTCGCTTCCGATTTCCGGGCGAAATGTGCCGTTGTTCCTGTATATCATGTAATCCACGCGGTAAACCGTGCTTCCGTCCTCGGTCAAATACGGAAGTTTTTCAAGCGAAATATTATAGACCATCTGCATTGTAAATTTTTCCGGAATGTCGCCTGTGTATTTGTTGCTGAAAAATGATGGATAATGTTCATAGTCGCCGTTTATTATCGTTTGAAAATACGATGCGAAGAACTCAAGCGCGTCATCGACATTTGAAAGATCATCCGTCAGCTTATATGTAACGGTCAAAGCGCCGTCGGTATATGAAAGCTCGCGCGCAAGTCCGAGATATTCCTCGTTTTCAAAAATATCGGCGTCATAATCGGCCTCGTAAAAGGTATATGCAGGCTGTGTTTCTTTTGAATCGGCTTTATGACCAACTTTAATCAATGGAAAAAGCAGCGAAATCAGAGCGAATACGCAAAGGGCAAGAAATGAGATGATAATAATTTTCTTTTTCTTTGTCAAGCATCTGCCACCCCTCTGAATTTTCGTTCCTATATGTTTATTGTATCATACCCGATATTCTTTTTCAATATATTTTTTATTTTTTTCAGATTTAGCTTTAAAAAATATTGACCAAACACCAATTAAATGGTATAATTATTAAATAATTACATAATGCAGAGGTGTTTTTTATGAAGTATCTTGTTTTAATCCCTGATGGAATGGCTGACAGAAAGGTTGATTCGCTCGGCGGGCTTACTCCGATGGCAAAGGCAGAAAAGCCTACCATGGACATGCTCGCAAAGCGCTCGTATATAGGTACGGTCTCAAACGTTCCCGAAGGAATGGTTCCCGAAAGCGACACGGCTAACCTTGCGATTCTTTCCTATGACCCGAAAATCTACTCAAAGGGGCGTTCGCCGCTTGAGGCCGTAAGCATGGGAATTGATATGAAGCCGGATGAAACGGCTTTCCGGTGCAACGTCGTTACCTTGAGCGACGACGGTGACTACGATGACAAAATTATTATCGACCACAGCGCCGATGAAATAACAACTCCGGAAGCGGACAAGCTGATAAAGGCGCTTGACGAAAAGCTCGGAGACGAAACAAAGAAGTTTTACACTGGTGTGAGCTACCGTCACTGCCTTATCTGGAAAAACGGCAATGACAAATACAACTTCATGCGCCCTCATGATATTCTCGGCAAGCGAATAGGAGAATATCTTCCCAAAAAGGAGGACGGCGGTGAGGAATTTTACAAACTCATGCGTGACAGCTTTGAAATTCTGAACCATCATCCGGTAAATGAAGAGCGCAGAAAAAGAGGTCTGCGCCCTGCAAACTCCGCATGGCTCTGGAGTCCCGGCAAGAAGCCTCAGCTCCCCTCGTTCAAGGAAAAATGGGGACTTGATGCGTCCGTCATTTCCGCCGTTGACCTTATAAAGGGTATCGGAATCTGCGCAGGTATGGAGTCAATTGACGTCGATGGCGCAACCGGAAACGTTCACACGAATTATAAAGGCAAAGCCGACGCCGCCATTGATGCTTTCCGCCGCGGCAAAGAGCTTGTTTATGTTCATGTAGAAGCACCGGACGAGTGCGGACACAGAGCGGAAACCGAAAACAAGGTGCTCTCGGTTGAGCTTATTTCCGAAAAAATTCTTAAACCCGTATATGAGTATCTTTGCGCCTCGGGAGAAGATTTCAAAATTATGATTCTTCCCGACCACCCGACGCCTGTCGCCATACGCACACATTCCATGGAGCCGGTGCCGTTTATGATTTATTCGTCAAAAGAGACTTTTGACGGTGTTTCCAGCTTCCGTGAGGACACAGCCGAAGAAAAGAACAATTATATTCCGAACGGTTATAATCTGATGGATCTTTTTGTGAATAAAATATAAGAAAGGAAATATAGGACATGGCTGCGGAAGAAAAAGAACATTTTTCCCTTGCGCGCGAACTATATGATATTGTAGAAATTTTTGTCATCGCCGCCTGCGTTGTTCTGCTTATATATTCATTCGCTTTTAGGCTCTGCCGGGTTATCGGAGGCTCAATGGACAAAACGCTTGCAGACGGGCAGATGCTTGTTGTTTCCGACATAAATTACACGCCGAAATACGGCGATATCATCGTTTTTCATCAGACATCGGAAGGCGTTGGGCTAAATGAGCCTGTTGTCAAGCGCGTTATTGCAACCGGGGGACAGACCGTTGATATTGATTTCGACACCTGGACCGTAATCGTGACAGATACGGACGGAAGCACTACGGTTCTTGACGAATCGGCTTACCGTTATCTAGACTGCGGCTATGCGACAAGGACCTCCGACTGGGAATACCCTCTTTATGTTCCGGAAGGATATCTCTTTGTCATGGGAGACAACAGAAACAACTCCACCGACAGCCGCTCCGGCTGGATTGGGCTTGTCGATGAGAGAAGAGTTCTGGGAAAAGCACTATTGCGGCTTACGCCTTTTAGTAAATTCGGAACTCTGCACTGATAATGGAGTAAAAAATGCCGTCACAGATAATTCAGTGGTTTCCCGGTCATATGGCAAAGACGCGCCGTATGATTTCGGAAAATCTAAAGCTTGTCGATGTTGTGATTGAAATTCTTGATGCAAGAATACCGTACAGCTCGCACAACCCCGATCTAATGAAAATTATCGAAAACAAGCCTGTCATCGTGCTTCTCAACAAAGCATCGCTTGCAGACCCCGAAAAAACCGCCGTTTTTGCCGAAAAATATACCGGAGGAAGCAGAATCTGTATTCCGACCGATTGTATAAGCGGAGAAGGCCTTAGTAAAATCGCACCTCAAATCAGATTTTTCCTTTCCGACAAGCTGAAAAGGTATGAAGAAAAAGGAATGAGCGGCAGAAAGCTGAAAGCTATGGTTGTCGGGATTCCCAACGTCGGAAAATCGTCGCTTATCAATAGGCTGAGCGGAGGCAAAAAGGCAAAGGTTGAAAATCGCCCCGGAGTTACGGTAAATAAGCAGTGGGTGGCAACCTCGATAGGCATTGATTTGCTTGATATGCCAGGAGTGCTGTGGCCTAAATTCGATGATCGGACGGTAGGCGAAAATCTTGCCATTACGGGCGCTATAAAGGACACCATACTTGAAATTGAGGATATTGCCCTTGCGCTTATAAGCCGAATGAGAACGCTTTATCCTTCCCTGCTGACGAGCCGCTATAAAATTGAAAAATCCGACAAATATACAGAGCTTTCAGACTATGATTTATTCCGTCTTATCGGAAAAAAACGCGGATTTTTGATCTCGGGCGGTGAAATAAATGAGGAAAGAACAGCAAATGCCCTTATAGACGAATTCAGAAGCGGCAAGCTCGGAAGAATCACCCTTGATATAGTGAAAAAATGAGGATTTATTATGCCTGACTATTCAATTGAGCGCAAATGCCGCTCTGAAGGATACAGTTTTATATGCGGGGTTGACGAAGCAGGGCGCGGCCCGCTCTGCGGACCTGTTTTCGCCGCCGCCTGCATACTTCCCGACGGGCTTATAATAGACGGGCTCAATGACTCAAAAAAGCTGAGCGAAAAAAAGCGTGAGGCGCTTTTTGACATTATTACCGAAAAAGCAATCGCGTTTTCCGTCGCTTCCGCCTCGGTTGAGGAAATTGACAGAATGAACATTCTTGAAGCAGACCTGCTTGCCATGAGACGGGCGATAGACGGTCTTTCTGTAAGAGCTGACTATGCTCTAATAGACGGAAACATATGCCGCGGATTTGACATTCCCGCAAGAGCAGTTATAAAGGGCGATTCCCTTTCAATGAGCATTTCCGCGGCGTCTGTGCTTGCAAAAGTATCGAGAGACCGCCTGTGCGCAGAGCTCGACTGTGAATATCCGATGTACGGAATCGCAAAAAACAAGGGATACGGAACAAAAGACCACATTGCGGCATTAACTAAATACGGACCTTCGCCTATACACCGCAAAAAATTTATAAGATTTCTCGACAAAAATGACAAAGAGCAATGAAAACGGCAAAATCGGAGAGAATATAGCCGCCGAATTTTACATGGCAAACGGATATCGCATTGCTGAGCGCAATTACCGCGCCGGTCACAATGAAATTGATATTATCGCCGAAAATGAAAATTCGATTGCGTTTGCCGAGGTAAAAACACGTACAAACACCGCAAGCGCGCTTATGTACGGAAGCCCCAAAAAGGCAGTCGGCGAGAAAAAGAAAGAACATCTGCTTGAAGCAGCAAAGGTCTATCTTAAAACCACAGGCATAACAAAGCAGCCGAGAATGGACGTCGTCGAAATCTTTCTTGATGAAAAAGGCGGCTTTCTTAAAATGAATTACATCCGAAGCGCTTTCGGAGAAAGGGAGAACCGATATTGAGGCTTTTTGACCTTCACTGTGACACCGCGTACGAGATGTATAAAAGAAACTGCGGACTTTTCGAAAATTTCCTGCACATCGGTCTTGACCGCGCATCGCAAATAGATGAATATATGCAGCTCATGGCAGTATGGTGTGACAAGGAACGTTCCGACGAGGAATGTTATGAAGATTTTTATAAAATTGCAGACTACCTTGAAAAAGCCGAAAAGAAAGCATCAAAAAAATTCAGATACATTCTGACGGTTGAAGATGCAAGACTGCTATGCGGAAAAATCGAAAGGCTTGACGAGCTTGCAAAGCACAGGGTGCGCGTCCTTACACCGCTTTGGGAAGGAGAAACAATCATCGGCGGCGCATTTAACACCTCGACCGGGCTTTCCGATTTCGGAAAAAAGGTTGTGCTACGCTGTATCGAACTCGGAATCGTTCCCGACATTTCGCATGCATCTGTGGAAAGCGCAGATGATATTTTTCGCATTGCAGAAGCGGCAGAAAAACCGGTTATTGCTTCTCACTCATGCTCTTTCGCAGTTTATCCGCATCCGAGAAACCTACGAGACACGCAGTTTGACAAGGTAAAAGCGTCAGGCGGTATTGTCGGGCTCAGCTTCTGCCGATATCACCTTACAAAAAGTGATGTCTGCCCTTCTGAAATAATTTTGGAGCATATCGCACATTTTCTCGAGCTCGGAGGAGAAGACGTCATATGCCTCGGCGCCGACATGGACGGAGCTCCTATGCCGGACGGCATTGACGGAATAGAATATATTCCGATTCTTTACACAAAGCTTTGCGGAAAATTCGGAAAAGCCATTGCAGATAAAATCACATGGGAGAACGCCTCCTCGTTTTTTGAAAGAAATAAAATTATATAAATCCTCTCACGCGAGAGAAAGGAAAACAAAATGAACTATCAAAGCACACGAAGCAAAACAAACGAAAAATGCAGCTCTGCAACAGCTATAAAGCAAGGGCTTGCCGCCGACGGAGGACTTTTTGTTCCGGACGAAATTCCGTCGCTTACCGAAGATACGGTCAAGTCGCTCTGCCCGCTGTCATATCCGGAGCGCGCCGCAAAAATACTATCGGCGTTTCTTACCGATTATACATATGAAGAACTGCTTTCGGACTGCAAAGAGGCATATTCGGAGAAATCTTTTGTCGGGGGCGCCGCTCCTCTCAAAGAAATCGGAAACGGTCTTTATTCTCTTGAGCTTTGGCACGGTCCTACCGCCGCATTCAAAGATATGGCGCTTCAGATCATGCCGCGTCTGCTCTCAAGAGCACTGCTTAAAACAGGCGAAG
>JBJFAQ010000067.1:0-6331 GCA_051887995.1 Eubacteriales bacterium | reverse complement strand
AGGATAATAAACGTTCATCCGTCGCTGATTCCTTCTTTCTGCGGAGAGGGATTTTACGGACTGCATGTACATGAAGCGGCTCTTGGCTACGGAGTGAAGGTAACCGGCGCAACGGTTCATTATGTAAACGAAATTCCCGACGGCGGTGAGATAATTCTTCAAAAAGCGGTGGAGGTAAAGGACGGGGATACCCCGGAAGTACTGCAAAGGCGCGTCATGGAGGAGGCTGAATGGGAACTGCTTCCGCGCGCGGCTGAAATAGTGTCGGAAAAACTTCAAAAGGAGATTCAAAATGAATGTTTATGAAATAAAATCAATGGGCGAGCGCATCTGCTCAAACCCGTATGTCGGACGCGGAATCGTAATCGGAAAAACCGAGGACGGTAAAAAGGCCGCTGTCGCATACTTTATCATGGGTAGAAGCGAGAACAGCCGAAACCGTGTTTTTACGGTGCGGGGCGGAGAGGTTTTTACCGAGCCATTTGACGCGGCAAAGGTAGAAGACCCGTCTCTCATAATCTACGCGGCGCTCAGAACATATAAAAACATGCTTATTGTTACAAACGGAGATCAGACAGACACGGTTTATGACTGTGTTTCGGTCGGAAAAACTTTTTCAGACGCTCTGAATACAAGAAAATTCGAGCCTGATGCTCCGAATTTTACCCCGAGAATCAGCGGAATGCTGACATTCTCCGAAACAGATTTTTCTTATGAAATGAGTATACTCAAGAGCATTGACGAAAACGGAAGCGACTGCGCAAGGTATCTCTTCTCTTATCCGTCAAAGTCGGGGCTCGGACATTTTATTCACACATATGTGACAGACGGAAGTCCGATACCGACTTTTGTCGGCGAGCCGGAGCGCGTGTCGATACCTGACGATATAGAAAGCTTTGCTTCGGACATCTGGGACAACCTAAATCCGGAAAATAAAATCTCGCTTTACGTAAGATACATAAATCTTGAGGACGGCGCGACCGAAGAAAGACTGATAAACAAAAACGGAGGTTTGAAATGAAGGAATTTGAACTGAAATACGGCTGCAATCCGAACCAAAAGCCGTCCCGTATATTTATGGAGGACGGAAGCGACCTGCCGATACGTATTCTCTCCGGCAGACCGGGATATATAAATTTTCTTGACGCTTTCAATTCATGGCAGCTTGTAAGGGAACTTAAAGCGGCGACGGGACTGCCTGCGGTAACGTCCTTTAAGCATGTAAGCCCCACATCGGCGGCGGTCGGCATTCCGCTTTCGGAAAAACTGAAAAAAGCATGTTTTGTCGATGATATTGAAGACCTTGACTCCTCTCTTCTTGCATGCGCATACGCAAGAGCAAGGGGAACGGACAGAATGTGCTCTTTTGGGGATTGGGTGGCGCTTTCCGACGTGTGTGACTCTGCAACAGCGCGTCTTATAAAGCGCGAGGTATCGGACGGCATCATTGCTCCCGGCTATGAACCGGAGGCGCTTGAGATTCTTCGAACAAAGCGCAAGGGAAACTACAATATAGTTGAGATAGACGAAAAATATGTTCCGGCGTCCACTGAACATAAGCAGGTGTTTGGCATTACCTTTGAGCAGGGCAGAAATAATTTTGAGATAAATGAAAAGCTGCTTGAAAACGTGGTTACGTCTGAAAAGAACATTCCCGATGCGGCGAAAAGAGACCTTATAATCTCGCTTATAACCCTTAAATATACGCAGTCAAATTCCGTTTGCTATGCATATGACGGACAGGCAATCGGCGTCGGAGCAGGGCAGCAGTCGAGAATACACTGCACACGCCTTGCGGGCGGAAAAGCCGACACCTGGTTTTTGCGTCAGCATGAAAAAGTGCTTGCACTTCCGTTTCTTCCTACTCTCGGAAGACCTGACAGAGACAATGTTATTGACGGCTATATAAACAAAAACGAGGAGGACGTTTGCGCGGACGGTATATGGCAGAAATATTTTACTTCACGTCCCGAGCCGCTGACAGATGAGGAGATACGCGGATATCTCGACAACATAAGCGGTGTTTCGCTTGGCTCTGACGCATTCTTCCCGTTCGGAGACAATATTGAGCGCGCACATAAGAGCGGCGTTTCGTATATAGCGGAGCCGGGCGGTTCTATCCGGGACGAACAGGTTATCGAAACCTGCGACAAATACGGCATTGCAATGGCGTTTACCGGCATGAGACTATTCCACCACTGATAAGGAGAAAAAAGATGAAAATACTTGTCGTCGGCGGAGGCGGACGCGAACACGCCATAATAAAAAAGCTGAAAGAGAACAAAAAGGTAAGTGAAATATACGCGCTTCCGGGTAACGGCGGCATAGCGGAAGACGCGGTATGCGTGCCGATCGGAGCAAAGGAGATAGATAAAATTGTCGCGTTTGCCGCCGAAAAGGGCATAGATTATGCAGTTGTAGCTCCGGATGACCCGCTGGTACTCGGTGCTGTCGATGCGCTCGAAGGCGCGGGCGTGCCGTGCTTTGGCCCGAGAGCAAATGCCGCAATTATCGAGGGAAGCAAAATCTTTTCCAAAAATCTGATGAAAAAATACGGTATTCCGACTGCCGAATATGAGGTTTTTGACAGCCTTGACGCGGCGCTTGGTTATATTTCGCACGCAAAGCTCCCTGCGGTGATAAAAGCCGACGGACTTGCCCTCGGCAAAGGGGTAGTTATCGCCATGACAAGGGACGAGGCGGAAAACGCAGTCAGGAGCATGATGGAGGACAAAGTGTTCGGGGAAAGCGGAAGCCGCGTTGTCATCGAGCAGTATCTTGAAGGACCTGAAGTTTCGGTTTTGTCATTTACAGACGGCGAAACCGTTGTTCCGATGGTTTCCTCCATGGATCACAAGCGCGCGGGCGACGGAGACACGGGGCTTAATACCGGCGGGATGGGTACAATTGCTCCGAACCCTTACTACACGGAGGAAATCGCCGAAATATGCATGGAAAAGATATTCCTTCCGACCGTTCGCGCCATGAAAGCAGAGGGCAGACCTTTTAAGGGATGTCTATATTTCGGGCTTATGCTGACAAATGAAGGTCCTAAGGTTATAGAGTACAACTGCCGTTTCGGCGACCCCGAAACTCAGGTTGTACTGCCGCTTCTTCAGAGCGACCTTCTCACGGTCATGCAGGCGACGACAAACGGTACGCTTAAAAGCGACATGGTAAAGTTTTCGACTGACGCTGCCTGCTGTGTTGTCATGGCGTCGCGCGGATATCCCGTAAAATATGAAACAGGCTATGAAATAAAAATTCCCGCGGAGAGGAATTTCGATTTGTACGTGGCAGGAGCTAAAATCGCGGACGGGCGGCTTGTTACCTCCGGCGGACGCGTGCTTGGCGCGGTTTCGACAGCACCGACGCTCCGTGAAGCTATAACGAAAGCGTATTCGGCTGTCGGACAGATAGATTTTGAAAACAAATATTACCGTAGCGATATAGGCGCCCGCGCACTTAAAATAAAGGAGGTACGCTGATGGTCTACCGTATTTATACCGAAAAAAGAAAGGCACTTGCAAATGAAGCGTCAGCACTTCTTGCGGATATACGGGGATTTTTGCGTATAACCGCGCTTGAGGATGTGAGGGTGCTTAACCGCTACGACGTGGAAAACATAGATAAAAAGTTGTTTGATTACGCCGTAAAGACGGTTTTTTCCGAACCTCAGCTTGATATTGCAAGCGAAAACCCGGATATGAGCGGCGCTGAGGCTTTTGCCGTGGAATATCTTCCGGGACAGTTTGACCAGAGGGCAGATTCCGCGGCACAGTGCATACAGATACTCTCCTGCGGAGAGCGTCCGGTCGTAAAGACGGCAAAAGTGTATCTTCTGTACGGAAATCTCACAGACAAAGATATTTCCGAGATAAAAAAATATGTGATAAATCCGGTCGAAGCAAGAGAAGCGTCCTTTGAAAAGCCGCAGACGCTCAGAACCGAATATGAAATCCCGCATAGCGTTGAAACGCTTGACGGTTTTACGTCTCTTTCACGCAAAGAGCTTGCGGATTTTATCGTGAAGTACGGGCTTGCGATGGACGAGGACGATATAGAATTTTGCCGCGAGTATTTCGCACGCGAAAAGCGCGACCCGACAATAACCGAGATTCGCATGATAGACACCTACTGGTCGGATCACTGCCGCCATACGACTTTTCTTACTGCAATAGACAGCGTGACCTTTGAGGACGAGCTTCTTCAGAGAACATATGACGATTATCTTGAAACCCGTAAGAAACTCGGAAGAAAAGGACCTGTCACGCTTATGGACGTCGGCACTCTTGCGGCAAAGTATCTGAAAAGCATCGGAAAGCTGGACAAGCTTGATGAATCCGAGGAAATCAACGCCTGCACTGTCAAAATTGAGGTTGAAGCCGACGGAAAGCGTGAGCCGTGGCTGTTGCTTTTCAAGAATGAGACGCACAACCACCCGACGGAAATAGAACCGTTCGGCGGCGCCGCGACCTGTATCGGAGGTGCAATACGCGACCCGCTTTCGGGACGGTCATATGTATACGGCGCAATGCGCGTAACAGGTGCGGCTGACCCGACAAGACCTGTCGAAGAGACGATGAAGGGAAAGCTCCCTCAGAGAAAGATAGTCACTACTGCCGCGGCGGGATATTCTTCATACGGAAACCAGATAGGACTTGCCACAGGTATTGTCGATGAGCTTTACCACAAAGGATACGCGGCGAAGCGCATGGAGATAGGCGCAGTAATTGCCGCGGCGCCCGCGGAAAACGTCAGACGCGAGTGCCCGGAGCCCGGAGATGCGGTTATTCTTCTCGGCGGCAGAACCGGACGCGACGGCTGCGGCGGCGCAACAGGGTCTTCAAAATCCCATACCGTCTCGTCGCTTGAGAGCTGCGGCGCGGAAGTGCAGAAAGGAAACGCACCGGAGGAACGCAAGCTGCAAAGGCTTTTCAGAAACCCCGAGGCGTCAAAAATGATTAAGCGGTGCAACGATTTCGGCGCAGGCGGCGTTTCTGTCGCAGTCGGAGAGCTTGCAGACGGGCTTGACATAAATCTTGACGCCGTTCCGAAAAAGTATGAGGGGCTTGACGGTACCGAACTTGCAATCTCCGAGTCGCAGGAGCGCATGGCGGTCGTTGTTTCGCAAAGTGACAGGGACAGGTTTATTGCGCTCGCCGAAACAGAAAATCTTGAGGCAACGCCCGTTGCCGTTGTCAAAGCAGAGCCGCGTCTTACGATGTGGTGGAACGGCAAAAAGATTGTTGATATAAGCCGCGAATTTCTAAATTCAAACGGCGCGGAAAAGCATGTTTCCGCCGAAACCGGAAAATGCGCAATGCCAAAGAAAAAAATTGACGGTGAATTCAAAAAAGCGTATTCTGAGCTTGTACGCGACCTTAACGTATGCTCAAAGCGCGGACTTTCCGAGCGGTTTGACTCAACAATCGGCGCGGGAACGGTGCTTATGCCGTTCGGCGGCGCAAATCAGCTTACGCCGATTCAGGCAATGGTTCAGAAAATTTCGCTTGAAAAGGCGCATACGGACGACTGCTCTCTTATGGCGTGGGGATATAACCCTTACATAGCGGAGCAAAGTCCGTATCACGGCGCATACCTTGCTGTTGTCGAATCTGTGTCAAAGCTGATTGCGGCCGGTGCGGATTTTAAAGACGTGTATCTGACTTTCCAGGAGTATTTTGCGCGTCCCGGAAAAGACCCGAAGCGCATCGGAACGCCACTTGCCGCTCTGCTCGGAGCGTTTCGCGCACAAAAAGAGCTGGGAGTGGCGGCAATCGGCGGCAAGGACTCGATGAGCGGCACTTTTGAGACACTCGACGTGCCCCCGACGCTCGTTTCCTTTGCGGTGACGACTGACAAGGTGCAGAATATCGTTTCTCCCGAATTTAAGTCGGCGGGACATAAGGTGATATGCATTTCTCCCGAGTACGGCGAGGACGGACTGCCAAAATCCGAATCTCTCATTTCCGTTTTCGGAGAGGTTGCGGAACTGCTCCGCTCCAAAAAGGCATATTCCTGCTATACTCTGACCTTGGGAGGCATTGCGGAAGCCGTGTTCAAAATGTGCATCGGAAACGGCTTCGGATTTGCATTTTCGGACACCTGCGTGACGGAAGAGCTGTTCGGCTATTCTTACGGCAGCTTTTTGCTTGAGGTCGGGGACGAAACAGAGGGCAAAACGATAGGATATATCACGGAAAAAGCGGAGCTTACCTTCCGTGGTGAGAGACTGCCGCTTTCCGACCTCAGAAAAGAATATGAAAACAGACTTGAGAGCGTTTATTCCTGCAATATTCCGTCCGAAAATAAAAAAATTGAAAATTTT